>DASZRR010000001.1:0-1983 GCA_035549055.1 Patescibacteria group bacterium
AGAGGCGTTCAGATGAGCCCACATATCAACTCCCTTATCTTTCCCCGCGATATGATGACTACCTTCAATGGCGTACCCTATATCAATCCCAAAGCCAATTTTGATCTGGTGTATACCAAAGGCATCCAGTCCCCTCTGGGAGAAGGAGGACGAATTCTCAAACAGAGAAATAAGGTCTTTGTCCCTACTGTCCAAGATCATTTAGCTTCTGACCCTCGTTATGAACAACACATCCGATCCCTGGAGAGAAAAGGCTTTGAATTTGGCTATCTCCCCTGGCCGCTGGCAGTTGATGCTATTCCCGGACAAAGAGAGTACGATGTAGCTCCTTCTGACCATCTTGATCGTGCCGCAGCCTTTATCAGAGGCAAAGATAGCAAAGATTATCTATTGCTTGATGAAAATTATGCCCAGAGTCGAACACCTCGAGTAGGTAGCTACTCTCATGTGATTGAAAATGCCTGCTACAAATTAGACGTCACCCCTGTGGTCGTGGAACGCGCAGCAGACTCTATACCTTATGCTCTTAACCTCGAACAGTTCACTGATGGAACTGTGTTGATGACTGGTGGAGATCCGGCGTTACAGGAGGTGGTCGGACAACTCGTTGGCGATGACAAAGTAGCTACGACTGAAGTTCCGATCGTCTATTATCCCGTTATTCGCAAAGGTGGAATCCGCTGTATGACCCTCACCACTTCAGATAAAATTATTCAAAAATAATTGGCAGGCCTTCGTGTCCGAACTTCGACAAGTTTGGCACGAAATAAGTTCGTTTGACATTGGAAGGATTAGAAAGTTCCTTAACCCTCAACCAGCTATTATTCTTCAATAAACTTAAAACGAGGTACTTTCCTTCCGTTGATCTCTACTTTTTCTAAAAACATTTTCTTAGGGCGTACCCATAGCATGCTTTTAGGGTTATTGTACAAACATTCATAGACGACCAAATCCTCAAGTGTTTCAGAGTGTTTTGCAATACCAATAACTCTGTAGAAGTTTCCAGTTTTGGAATGTTGATATTTTCCGAGCTTCATTTCTTATTAAACCCTCCTTGTGCTTCCCATTCCTGAATTACTTTCAATGATTCTTGTTCATATTCAGAGGCAAACACCAAGTCGATTTGTCGATTATTCACTTTGTTGATGGCTTGATTGTCCGTTGTGCCTTCATAGTAATGTTTTGATGCCATTTCAGGAGTCTTTTTGCAAGCATAAACAATTTTTGAGATTCCTGCCCAATAAGCTACAGAGAAACACATAACACAACATTCTACTGACTCGTAAAGAGTCGCTCCTTCAAGATTTGCAGTATTCAGACTTTTACAGGCTTCTCTGATTGCAACAGTTTCAGCATGACCAGATGGATCATTATGAATAAAGCCTGTGCTTATAGCTTCCGAAACAATCTTTCCATCTTTAACTATAATTGCTCCTGCTGGAAACCCACCTTCATTAACTGATTTTTTTGCTTGCTCTATTGAGAGTCGGAGGAATTTTATATCTTCATCACTCATAGCAGTCATTATATCAAGATTTAATGAAGAGTTCGATGATAGTACATCCAGAGTTTGCAGGGGTAGAGGGAATCGAACCCCCAGTCGCGGTTTTGGAGACCGCTGGTTTACCGTTAACCGATACCCCTTCGTGTGCCAGACAATAATTTAGTCTATGACTAATGGCATTATTATACTAAAAAAGCGCCGAAGGCGCTTCTTTTTTAACCATTTGCTATTAGCTCTAAGCAAAATTGAAACCTTATTTCAATTTCTCAACTTCTTTGTGCTCAGTTACTTTGCGACAATGCTTGCAGAACTTGTTCAGCTTCAATTTGTCTGGTGTCTCAAGTTTATTTTTTTGCGAGACGTAATTGCGGTTTTTGCAAACCGAACAGACGAGTCCGACAATGATACGATGTTCTCCCTTTTTTGGCATAGATACAGATTATACAATATTTGAGGCAGAAATGGAATACGTATTGACC
>DASZRR010000002.1:0-3429 GCA_035549055.1 Patescibacteria group bacterium
TGTCAATCAAGGTCGTCACTTCTTCAGACGTACAAAGCTTCATAGCTTGAGTCACGAGCTTTTTAATTCCCGCAGCGTTGATGGAAGTATTGATGTACTCAAAAGCTTGGGGAAGCAATTCGTTGAAGCGAATACGGCCAACTGTCGTCTCAATAAGTTCGTTTTTATCATTTTTCTTGATTCTGACTTGAATCGGTTGTTTGAGACGAATCTTGCCCATGTCAAAAGCCATAATTGCAGCAATCTCGTTTTCAAAGTAAGCTTGTTCTTCCGCTGGAAGAATGAGCGATTCATCAACTGAGGTTAAGAAGTAAACCCCCAGCGCCATTTCCTTATTTGGCAAGGTGATCGGCGAACCGTCAGCTGGCTTCAGCAGGTTATGACTTGGCATCATGAGCTTAATAGCTTCTTCTTGTGCTTTCTGAGAAAGTGGAATATGAACAGCCATCTGATCTCCATCAAAGTCAGCGTTATAGCCAGTACAGACGCAAGGATGCAACTGAATAGCTGATCCTTCAATCAAAACTGGATAGAAAGCTTGAATTCCTAATTTATGAAGCGTTGGAGCACGATTAAGAAGAACTGGATGGTTTTTGGTAATCTCCTCAAGAATGTCAAAAACTTCAGGTGGTCGTTTCTCGATATAACGCTTAGCTGATTTGATATTTGTAGCTAATCCTCGCAGAATTACTTCGCGCAGGACAAATGGTTTGAACATCTCAAGGGCCATCTCCTTAGGAAGTCCACACTGAGTCAACTTCAATTCAGGACCTACAACGATAACTGAACGTCCAGAGTAGTCAACGCGCTTCCCGAGCAAATTCTGACGGAAACGACCTTGTTTGCCTCGCAGCATATCGGAAAGCGAACGCAAAGGCGAAGCTAAGGCCTGACTGCCTCGTTGTGAGGCATCAATAAGTGCGTCAACTGACTCTTGAAGCATGCGTTTTTCATTGCGCAGAATGATCTCTGGTGCACCCAGAGCCATTAAGTGTTTGAGGCGATTGTTACGATTGATGACGCGACGATAAAGATCATTAAGATCTGAAGTTGCAAAGCGTCCTCCAGCCAACTGCACCATAGGACGTAAATCAGGTGGGATAACAGGCAGAATTGTCAAAATCATTGCGCCTGGGTCCACATTGGCCTTGCGCATATTCTCAATCAGACGAAGTCTCTTAACGACACGCAAATATCGCTGTCCCGTTGCCTTCTCAGCTTCCTTGCGCAGAGAAGCAATAAGTTCTGAAAGGTCAAGCCCGACAATAAGTTCATTGAGAGCTTCACTCCCTGTCTTGATAGTATAGAAAACAGGAATCTCATATTCCATTAACTTGTAATACTCATCTTCTGAGAGAACACTACCAATCTTAAGACTCTTCAAAAGGCGGGCAAGTGTGTCAGCGATCTCATCGATTTTCTTGGACTCAGTCTCAAATGTCTCATGCAGGCGAGTCAGACGCTGACGTTTGGCCAAATTCAATTCTTCTGAGATAAGCTGCTTCTGCTCACGCTTCATACCCAATGTATCGTCTTTTTTATCTTTGGCTTCGTCTTTGATCCCCGACTCTTCCTCCTGCATTTTCTCCTTCAAAGCATCCTTACGCTCCTGGATGGTTTGCATGAGTCCTTCTAGGGCATCTTTTTTCTTTTGTTCATCAACACCCACGACCAGATAGGAGGCATAGTAAATAACTGACTCCAGATTTTTTTGAGGGATATCCAAAAGGAGAGAGAGAGCACTTGATGCCCCTTTGAAGTACCAGACATGTGAGACAGGTGAGGCAAGAGTGATATGGCCTAAGCGCTCACGACGAACCCGAGAGAGGGTGACCTCGACACCACATTTATCACAGATGATGCCTCGATAGCGGATCCTCTTATACTTACCACAATAACATTCCCAGTCCTTCGTTGGGCCAAAAATACGCTCATCAAAAAGACCGTCTTTTTCAGGACGAAGGGTACGATAATTGATCGTCTCTGGCTTGGTAACCTCGCCATATGACCACTCCTGAATATCATTTTTGTTAGCGAGCAACAATTTCAGGGACTTGAAATCAGTTATTGTCAGATCGCGTAAGTGTTTTTTGCCGTTATTATTCATTGTCTTTTCCTTCCATACTCATATTGCCAAGGGGTTCATTATCTGGTCCTGCTTGAGCAATTTCAGTGCCATCATTTTGTCCTGACTCCAGCACTTCTTTATTTGCCTCTAACTCTTCTTTCATCTCAGATACTTCTTGCTTGACATCCTCACTGACGACATCATCTTTATTTTCCGAAACCTCATTATACACGGTCGCACCAACTGGAACAACGTTCAAACCCAATGATTGTAACTCTTTAATCAAGACTTTAAATGACTCAGGAACTTTTGGCGTTGGGATATCAGTCCCTTTGACAATTGCTTCAAAAGCTTTGGCTCGTCCAATGACGTCGTCTGCTTTGATAGTCAACATTTCTTGCAAAATGTGACGAGCACGATGTGACTCGAGTGCCCAAACTTCCATCTCTCCGAGTCGCTGCCCTCCCATTTGAGCTTTTCCGCCGAGAGGCTGCTGGGTAACCAGAGAATATGGTCCGGTCGAGCGAGCATGCGTCTTGTCCTCAACCATATGAATTAACTTCATCATGTATTCAATACCTACGACAACTGGATTTTCGTATGCTTCACCGGTGCGACCATCAAAGAGCTGGACTTTGCCGTTGACTGGAAGACCTGCCTGCTTGAGAAGGTCTACAATACGATCCTCAGAGATGGATTCAAAAACAGGAACGCCAATTTTCATATTGAGTTTTTGAGCAGCAAAACCCAAATGTGCCTCAAGAATCTGACCTAAATTCATACGGGCCAGGATAGACATCGGACTGATGATAATATCCACTGGTGTTCCATCTTCTAAGTGCGGCATATCTGCAGCTGGCAGGATACGCGAAATAATGCCTTTATTACCGTGTCTGCCTGCTAATTTGTCTCCTACGACAACATGACGGAACTGTGCGACTTCTACCAAAATTTTCTTGAGAGTTCCCGGCTCTAACTCGTCACCCTTCTTACGATCAAGAATTTGGACACTAATGACCGTTCCACGCTCACCATGAGGCATGCGCAGAGAAGTATCACGCACT
Source organism: Patescibacteria group bacterium (assembly GCA_035549055.1). Lineage (GTDB taxonomy): Bacteria > Patescibacteriota > Microgenomatia > Levybacterales > UBA12049 > JACROF01. Next base: position 3,133 of record DASZRR010000002.1, read on the forward strand.
TCACGAGCCTGTTCACCAAAAATTGCTCGCAGTAATCTCTCTTCAGCTGTTAATTCTGTCTCACCTTTTGGCGCAATTTTTCCGACTAAGATGTCACCAGGTCCGACTTCTGAACCGACGACAATAATTCCTTCTGCATCCAGATGAGCCAATTCTTCCTCGCTGACATTAGGAATATCAGGAGTGATTTCTTCAGGACCTAACTTAGTCTCAACGACAGCTGCCTCATATTTCTCGATATGGATACTAGAAAGAACGTCTTCTCTCACCAAGCGATCAGAAATAACGATAGCGTCC
>DASZRR010000003.1:0-3884 GCA_035549055.1 Patescibacteria group bacterium
ATCAGGCAATTGTCATCACCAACAGTTATTACACCAGAGAGGCAAAAGAGTTAGCAAAATACAACGACTGTCAGCTTATTGATCGCGATTCATTGACCGATTGGATCCTCAAATTCCAGAAGTCGAAAGTGAAATTGATACGATAGAACTAATACATTTTCTCGGTAACTTTGCCGTCTTTCTTCTTTATTATTTTATCCCTTGTTACTTTTATTGTTGACTCTTTAATGTAATCGACACTTATGGATTTAAGGAATTTTTTACAAACTTGGTTTATCGATTTTGGAACTGCAGATCCGGTAGAGATGATAATAACGCCTGGGCTATCCTGCAAAGTAGCTTGCTCATAATACATAAAATCTCTGTCAAGAGTTATAAGTACCCTATTTAATTTTCGAGCAACCTTTAGATGTGACCTATCACTTACTTTGGTAAGCTTTTTATCAAAAGCATGAATCACAGAATATCCTTGGGTTTTGAGATAGAGAACAGAATCTATAGGAAAACATTCATCAGCATATAATTGGATATGCGATTTCTTAGAGGGCATAGTGAGAGGTAAACTCTCTCTTCTTTATTTCGTCGAAGGCTTTCTCGATAGATTTACGAGAGATCCATGGGTAGGAAGCTAAAAATTCACTAATTGTATACCCCTCTTTTAAGTAATCAAGAAGGAAAGCAATGGGGACTTTACTGCCGGGAATGAGGTTTTTCTTATTAGCTTTATCCATATCTTTCTTAGGATAGGATTATACCATAGACTTTGTCAAGAGTTGCGTGTGAGTTTGTAAGAGGTGGGTAAAAGCTTGTGATTCGCATCACTGCTGAATGATAGATTTGCTGCTAGTTTGGAGAGGTGAAAAACATCACCAAGATTTTTAGCCTCTATCTTTTTATTCTCGGCATTAGTGCAGTTTTTGGTGCGTGGTCGATCAACTTCAGCGACAACATGATGCAATTCCCCCCAGACATTCTCAGTACGACGCCTTTTACTACTTTTGTCATTCCAGGGCTCATCCTTGGCTTTATCGTCGGCGGGACGCAATTTCTCGGAGCAATAATGCTTTGGCTTAATGCTCGTTTGCAGTACGAAGCTGCTGCTCTGGCGGGCTTTACTCTTTTGATCTGGATGTGTACCGAGATCTTTATGATCCCCAGTCACCACTGGATCCAGATTGTTTATTTGGTCTTTGCAATGATTACGTTGGCAGCAACGATGTTTTTCCTCAAATATCTCCCCATAAAAAAATAAAAATTCGTCTTGTTTTGAATAAAAAATAACGGTACGATTTAAAGATGAGGTCTGTCCTTAAGTTATCTCCTTTGCTTCTGATTGCAATTTTTGTGATTACGTTTATTAGTGGGATGGCCTATGCGGCTATTATGTGGTCTGAAACCCAGCCGGCAGGGAACACGGATAAAAATTGGTACTCAGTCAGTATGAGCACAGATGGCCAGCATATGCTGGCTGCAGTCGTCTCCGGGCGTTTGTATGTCTCCTCGAATTCTGCGACAACGTGGGCTGAGGTACAACCAGCAGGTAACGTAAATAAGTCTTGGGAACTTACGGCTGTCTCCTCGACAGGGCAAATAATGCTGGCTGGTATTAATAATGGCAGGCTTTATAAATCCACGGATTATGGTACGAGCTGGTCTGAAATACAACCGGCGGGAAATATAGATGAACGGTGGAGGGGTCTGGCAATGAGCGCCGATGGGCAGGTCATGGTTGCGGCTGTTATCGCGGGGCGCGCTTACCTCTCAACCAATGGTGGCACGAGTTGGGGAGAGATTCAGCCGGCTGGAGACAGTAATGAAGACTGGGTGGGTGGAGCGGTCAGTGGGGATGGCAATACAATTCTGCTAGGCGTTGAAGGAGGGAGACTCTACCTCTCTAAAAATAGTGGTAGTTCGTGGGCAGAGACTCAGCCTAAAGGCGATGCAGATGATGATTGGTTCAACTATTCCATATCAAACGACGGTCAAGTTATGCTTGCAGGAGTGAACTATGGTCGCGTCTATGTTACACGTAATCAAGGAAGCACCTGGACAGAAGTGCGGCCAGGAGGAGCAGACGTGGATCTTTATTGGGCAGTTGGCAGTGTAGATAGTTCGGGACAGCGAATGCTTGCGGGTGATCAAGGAGGTCGTTTATACTCCTCAGAAGACACGGGAGTCACATGGGCAGAAACCCAACCAGCCGGCGATAATGATCTCAATTGGTTCGCTGGAGATATCTCTCCTGATGGTACAGTGCTTCTAGCTGGAATTGAGGGAGGTAGTGGTGGCAGACTCTATAAAGGTACGCTACCAACAGAGCCGACACCAACTCCAAGTCCGACACCCACTCCCACACCCGCACCTACGGCTACGCCAACTCCTACTTCTACCCCGACTCCCACTCCTGCGCCAAGCTCGTCATCAAATGCTTCAACAAGCAATCCCTGCCCTGGATTTATTATCTGTCCTAATGTCACGACGTCATCAAGAGGGAGTACTCAAACAGTCTCGACAACGGGAGAAGGGAATAATGTCACACTATCAATCCAATCTGTTCCCGGGAGCATGGCTCTGGCAGTAAGCTTTGCTACACCAAGCTATGCTTCACTTCTTTCAGACAACAATGCACCAGTTCCAGTTCCCTGGGCACAGGGGTTCAATTCAGCAAGTGGAGTAATCGAGTTTTCAGCCAAATCAGCCTTCAATGGTTATCCTGTTGAGACGCTTGATCATCCAGCGATCATTATGATGCATTATGATCCGACCAAATTAGCAGGTCACTCAATGAATGATCTGCGTATCGGCTGGTACAATCCAACGACCAAAAAATGGCAGATCATCCCTAACAATACTGTCATCAAGCCTATCGAAAATTTGATTGCGAACACGACGGTCAATACGGGATATTACACAGTTCTCCTTGCTCATGGGAGTAGTTATACTCCGGTGTTAGGGGTCAGTACTAAAAGCCCGACTGTTTTTCATCCGCAAACACCTGTTACATCTCAGACAGAAGCCAAACCAACCTCGATTCTCACGAAGCCATCTCATCTGCCCCAACCATTCCTATCAACACCTCCTCAAAAATCCTGCTTCCTCTTCATCTGCTGGTAATGTCATACTCCTAGTTGATTCTTTTTCAAATCACACCTAAAGTAGGTATATATGCGTTTTCTGGTCGTTCTCTTTTTTGTATTTATTTTTAGTTTTGTTGTTCTTGCCCCTGCAGGAGTCTTTGCCTTTTCCGGAAGCGGCAGTGGAACAAGTGGAAGTCCCTACCTCGTCACGAGTTGCTCACAGCTTGAGGAAGTAGCGAATAATCTTACCGCCTATTATCAACAGACAGCCGACATTGATTGTACAGGTACTACCTATATTCCGATTGGCTCTTCAGGTAGTCAGTTTACCGGAACGTATGACGGCAACGGATTTAAAATCGAGCATGTAACGATCGATTCGATCCTCGGCTACGTGGGGTTGTTTGGGGTAGTGGGCAATGGCGGTGTTGTGACGAAAGTTGGACTTGTCAGTGGGAGTGTTACCGTTAATGATGATGACCAGGAACCCGAGACGGGTGGGATAGTCGGGGAAAATCATGGGACGATTTCAAAGTCATATAGTCTGGTAGATATTACCAATGCCCCAAGACGTAGTTATGTAGGGGGAATTGTAGGGTTGAATTATGGTACAGTCTCTGATGCGTATGCTACAGGAGACGTAACTGAAACTGGAATAGAATCGGAAGTGGGCGGTGTGGTCGGTGATAGTACTAGTGGGCAGGTTATGCGTGTTTATTCAACAGGCAGTGTGACAGGCGGGGATGAGAATGGCGGTCTGGTAGGTGAAGGTGTAACACTTAGCGATTCTTTCTCAACGGCGATTGT
>DASZRR010000004.1:0-10093 GCA_035549055.1 Patescibacteria group bacterium
AGTTACTGTTGAATTTTGGTCCGGTCAACCTGATTATACAGTGGTCTGGACTTACAGCAAGACTTCCAATACCTATCTCCGAGCTACGGGTGGGCAGACTCATATTGATAATAATACAAAGAAACAGCTACAGCCCAAGAACGTAGTGGTGTTGTATGAGAAAGAAAGTAATGCTAACGATGGCTATGAAAATAATCTTCATGAATTGTTTGGTGATAAGGGTACAGGTAATGCCGTTGTTTTCCAAAATGGCCAAGAGATTCAGGCTACCTGGCGTAAAGCAGATCGTACAGCCCGAACTGAGTTGACAGATAAAAAGACGGGAAAAGAGATTAAGTTCGTCCGTGGACAGATCTGGTTCCAGATTGTTCCGACCTATAACCCAGTAAGTGTCCAATAAGAGTAGGTATTGTATTCAGAAAATAGTTTCCTCGTTGCGTTGAAGGTGTTTTTGTTATATAGTATAGGTACTGCCTCCGGTAATTCAAGTAAACTTTTATGTTATCAGATCTGATTACGTCTAAATCTCGAGTTACCCTTCTTAAGGTTTTCCTCGCATCTCCGTATGAAATGTATCATGTTCGAGAATGTGTTCGTCGAACAGGAGATGAGATCAATGCTGTCAGACGTGAGCTTCTTTTTTTGGAAAAACATGGTATTTTGCAGAAAGAGCAACGTGCAAACAGGGTCTATTATTCCTTGGACAAAGACTATCCCTTTTATTTTGATTTGCTTACAGTCGGTGTCAAGACAATCGGTCTTGGAGATGAGGTCTTGAAAAATAGAGCAAAACTCGGCAAGATAAAGTATGCGATGTTTTCCTCAAAATTCGTGAGGAGAATCAAGAAGAATCCAGATGATGTCGATTTTATGATAATTGGCACTGTTGTTCTTCCGGAGTTGGCTGCTTTGGTTCGTGCAGAGGAGCAAAGGCTGGGGATGGAAATTAACTATACTGCCATGACTGAGGATGAATTTAAATTTAGAAAGACAAGGAATGATCCTTTTATTGCTGGTATTCTCGCAGGCGGGCGAGTCATGCTCATCGGGGATGAGGAGACAATGCTAACATGAACCGACCGTCTAACTTCCTTACCGTTGTTATTGCTGTCATAGCCTTCGTTGCTATCTTGATTAATATTCCTGACTCTCTCTCAGTAACATCGATTCCGTTTTTTAAATCTGCTCATATTTCTAAATTAAAATTAGTGAATCTTAATACATTTCTTGCTCCTCTTGGTCTTTCGCAAAATGTGGCATTTAAGAAGGGTCTGGATCTTGAGGGTGGTACTAGTATTACCTTGCAAGCGGATATGAAGAGTATCCCCCAAGACGAGAGAAAAAATGCTCTTGATTCTGCCAAAGCTGTGATTGAAAGACGGATTAATTTCTATGGAGTCTCAGAACCTGTTGTGCAAACGGAGCAAGTGAATAACGATTATAGAATCGTTGTGGATATTCCTGGAGTCACCGATGTCAATCAAGCAATTAATCTTATTGGACAGACGGCACAACTGACTTTTTGGGAAGAGGGAGCTAGCAATTCGGCGGTCGCTTCGTCCTCAGCACTTCCGCTTGGTGTCTCCCAAGTGCTCGGTTCTGATGCTCATCAGACCGATCTGACTGGGAAAGATCTTAAAAAAGCTGATGTGACTTTCAATCAGAATACTGGAGAGCCACAAGTTCAGTTGACCTTTACGACAGAAGGTACAAAGAAATTTGCGGATATCACAACTCGCAATGTAGGAAAAGTTGTTGGTATTGTTTTGGATAATGTCTTAATTGAAGCCCCACGAGTCAGCGAGCCAATCGTTGCAGGAACAGCAGAGATTACAGGACAATTTACTACGCAGCAGGCAACATCTCTTCAGATTCAACTTAACGCAGGGGCACTTCCTATCCCGCTTTCTGTTCTTTCTCAGCAAGCAATTGGTGCGACTTTAGGCAGTCAGACTGTGCAAAAAAGTTTGATTGCCGGTATTATCGGGTTTGCCATTATTGTTATTTTTATGATCAGTCTCTATGGAAAATTGGGGGTCGTTGCCAGTATTGCACTCAGTTTGTATACCCTGATTACTTTGGCCATTTTTAGACTTGTTCCGGTAACATTGACACTTGCGGGTATAGCCGGTTTTATTCTTTCGATTGGTATTGCCGTTGATGCCAATATTCTCATTTTTGAACGAATGCGAGAAGAGATGCGTAAAGGTAAATCAGAACACGCATCTCTTGATCTAGGTTTTGCGCGCGCCTGGGCGTCTATTCGTGATTCCAACATAGCTAGTTTGATCACGAGTTCTATTTTGATGATTTTTGGGACAGGAATTGTGCGAGGATTTGCTCTAACGCTGGCAATTGGAGTTATTGTTTCACTTTTTTCGGCTATCACGATCACCAGGACATTGTTGCGTGTAGTCTATAGATAATTTTTATATGTTAAACATAATTGGTAGAAAAAGACTTTATTTTCTTATTTCACTTCTTGTGATTATTCCTGGGGTGGTTTCTCTTTTTCTCTATGGACTCAAGCTCTCGATTGAGTTTACCGGAGGATCTGCAATGACCTTAACGTTCCCCCAACAGGTGAGTTCTAAAACAGTCCAATCTATCAGACAAGCCTTCACCGCTGAGAAAATTGAAGTTGTTGCTACCCAGATCTCAGGAAAAGATGTCACTATCAAAGCTGCACCGGTTGATCAGAAGCAGGAAGCTGGTATCATGACCAGTCTGCACAGGACTCTAGGGAACTTCAAACAGGAATCTTTTACGAGTATCGGTCCGGTTATCGGTAAAGAAACAACGATTAATGCTATTTACTCTGTCGCACTTGCTTCGATTTTGATCGTTCTCTATATTGCTATATCATTTCGTAAAGTACCAAAGCCAGCAAGCAGCTGGAGGTTTGGTGTCTGCGCGATTGTGGCACTTCTTCACGATGTTTTGGTAGTCGTGGGAATATTTTCACTGCTTGGGCATTTCGCGGGCGTTGAGGTAGACAGCCTCTTTATCACAGCTGTGCTGACCGTTATTGGATTTTCTGTCCATGATACGATTGTGGTCTTTGATCGAATCAGAGAGAATTTGTTACGAGTCAGTGGTACACCATTCGCTACAGTCGTCAATAACTCTATTCTTCAGACAATTGTTCGTTCTTTGAATACATCTCTTACAGCACTTTTGGTACTCTTCACTTTGCTTATTTTTGGAGGAGAAAGTATCAAGTGGTTTGTTGTGGCATTGTTGATTGGCATTTTCAGTGGAACCTACTCAAGTATTTTCAACGCCTCGCCACTTCTGGTCGTCTGGCACGAATGGGAACAGAAGCGGAAATCACGAACTAAGAAGTAATAATCAAGCTTTGGAAGATAGTTCTTCGCGGACGATTTTACTGATCAGTCCACCATCGGCTTTTCCTTTGGTTTTAGGCATAAGAGCACCCATGACTTTACCCATTTCTTGAGGCGTGCTCGCACCTGTTGCAGTGATTGCTTGCTTAACAAGACTTCTAATTTCATCTTCACCCATTTGTGCTGGAAGATATTCTGAGATCATCTCGAGTTCTTTTTGCTCTTTCTCTGCAAGCTCTGGTCGATTACCGGCTGTGAATTGTTCGATTGAGTCACGGCGTTGTTTGGCTTGATTTTGCAGCACCGTCATGACGTCTTCATCAGTTGCGACATAACCAGCACCACCTTTGTTGATCTCGTAATAATTGAGGGCAGAAAGAATCATACGAATAACAGAAGTCTTTTCGCTGTTGCGGGCGAGCATTGATTGTTTGAGTTCATCCTGTAATTGTTGTTTGGTCATAGTGCAATTATAGCAGAACTATTTAATTTCTTCTTTGGCTACAAAGGCAATGTATTTTCTAACTACTTCTGGGTTTGGTCCACCTAATTTTAGTTTTAGAGCGTCTGCAGGAGTAACCCAGCAATAATTAGTTAGTTCCTGTTGGTCAAGTGATGGAGACCCGTTGTTGACCTGGCATAAATAGGTAAAGAAAATAAAATGTGCCAGACGATGAAAACCAGGTGGATTAATCAACTCTCCAAAGTGAATTAGGATGATTGGCTTAGCAATTAATCCTGTTTCTTCCATCACCTCACGTATTGTTGCTTCTTGGATTGTTTCTCCCGGCTCGACATGCCCACCGGGGATGATCCAGTGGTTATCCCACTTGGGAGACTGAGTGAAAAGAAGGAGGCCTTCGTTATTTCTTATTAATGCACCGGTAATAACTTCAATACCTCTTGGGAATTTATCTTTCATAGTCATGAATTATTGCCTGTAATTGGAAATGTTTTGTTATTTCTGCAATAATACGTTGGCCAACAGCTAGATCGGCTTCAGTCAGAACCTGATTGTTATCGCCAGATTTGGTCGTGCCAGAGACTTTTCCAAATTTATCGTTAGCAATACTTGCAGCGAGAGTGAGAGTTTTGTCCAGGAATTCAGAATAGGTCATTTTTCAAAATACAGCTCATGCAATCGTTTCAGTAAATAATCCCTGGTATTTTTAGCCAGATCCTCGTCGACTTCTTCAAAGAGTTTTTGCAATATCTCTCCCACTTTTTTGCCTGGTTTGATATTGAGTTCCTGCATAATGTCGTTGCCATCAATTGCCAAATCATTAATACCAAATGGTGCGGGAGCGAGTTGTTCCTCAACACGTTTTTTAAATAATTTCAGCCGCCAACTTTCAGCTGTTTGTGTCCCTCCACCAAGCCTGTCGCCGATGCGCAAATCCATCATGTCTTTGACATTCTCCACACCGATTCTTCTGATAAATCGTCTGACCGCGCTGTCAGTAATATGTTCGTCAACAGTAAACATATGCCATCTGATAAGTTTGACCACTTTTTCTTTATCTTTTTTGGAAAATCGTAATCGGTCACAGATCTCAGCTGCTATTTTGGCGCCGACAATTTCGTGATTATGGAAGATAACGTATCCTTCGTTGTCTTTACTTGCGACTCTGGGTTTGGCAATATCATGGATAAGAGTGGCAAAGCGGACTAAAGGATCGGCTGAAGGACAGAATTTAAGTGAAAAAATATTGTGTTCAAAAACGTCTGTCGTGTGATGTCTCCCCGGGCGTTTTTGTGAGATATTAATGCCTTCCAAAAGTTCAGGCAGGATATACTGCAGGAGTCCTGTATTCTTGAGCAGCATTATTCCTTCAAATGGATAATCACTGGCGAGGATTTTCATGAGCTCATCACGAATTCTTTCATGAGCAATTTCCTGGATTAAAAAAGCATCCTGCGTAATTGCGTTGAGAGTTTGCTCCTCAATACCAAAACTAAGTTGAGTAGCAAAGCGGATAGCTCGCATCAAGCGCAGCGCATCTTCTTTGAAACGTTCATTTGGGTTACCTACAGCTTTGATAATTTTTTTCTTGAGATCTTTTTGACCCTGATACGGATCAATAAACTGAAAGGGAAGTTCGTCTGTATCACTATTGGTTATCTCATGGAAAGTCTGGTCAAGTGGAATGGCAATAGCATTGATAGTAAAATCCCGACGTGCGAGATCTTCTTCAATTGTTTTTCCCCAGGCAATACGATCTGGATGACGTCTATCAGAATAACCTTGCTCGGTACGAAACGTAGTAATCTCAACGACTGCTTGCTCAGGAGTATCTTTGTTGATAGCAACACCCACTGTGCCAAAAGAATTATCATAAAATCCATCAGGAAAAACTTTGAGCATTTCCTCAGGTGTCGCATTAGTCGTCAGATCCCAATCCTTGACGGGTTTGCTAAGAAGAAGATTACGGACACATCCCCCCACCAAGAAAACTGAAAATCCGGCTTTTTTAAGATTCGTAGCTATGTCTTTGACGGGTTGTGGGATAAGATCATCCATGAGCTTGTTTGGGTCGTAAATGGTCTGGTATAGTATAGCAGATTAACTATGCCAAAGAATTCAACGAATAAAACATGGGAGATTACTCAGACTAAAAATCCGCCCCAAAACGACGACGAAATTGTAGATTTTTTGCTTGAATCTCGTGGTATTATCTCGCAGGAGACTAAGGAAAATTTTTTACATCCGCAACTTGCAAGTATTACGATCGAGTCTGTAGGAATAGACAAGAAGCAAGTTGAAGTCACACTGGCAAGATTGCAAATAGCTAAGAAGAAAAAAGAACTGATTATTATTTTTGGTGACTATGACGTCGATGGTATAACTGGAACTGCAATTTTATGGGAAAGCTTGATAGCTTTGGGTTTTCAGGTTATGCCTTATATCCCGCACCGCGTTGAAGAAGGTTACGGTTTATCTGAAAAAGGCATTGAGAATGTATTGACTGAATATCCAGAGACGAAATTGATCATCACAGTTGACAATGGTATTGTTGCAAATCTTGCGGTAGCGATGGCTACTAAGAGAAAGCTCGACGTGATTATTACAGATCATCATGTTAGGTCTAAAGGAGAGAACAGTCCTGATGCACTTGCTATTGTCCATACAACGCAACTTTGCGGAGCGGGTATTGCGTGGGTTCTGTCAAAAGAAATTCAAAAAAAATTTGGTGCTGTTACTAGCGATGATAGTGATGTCCATTTGGAATTGGCAACACTTGGAACAGTCGCAGATCTTGTTCCGCTGACGGGTGCGAATCGAACAATTGTCTATCATGGTCTGAAACGACTTGCAGTTACAGAAAGGTATGGTTTGCGTGAACTATTTCAACAGGCTGCTATTACAGATCAGAAAATCGGAGTCTATGAAATAGGACATATGATTGGTCCGCGACTTAACGCTGCAGGGAGACTTGAAAGTGCGATGGATAGCCTCAGATTACTTTGCACTCGTGATCGAAAACGTGCTCAGACTCTGGCAATGCAACTTGATTTGGTCAATCAAGAGCGCCAGCAGATCATGCATGAGTCATATATTCATGCAAGTTCTCTTGTAGCAGAAAGAATTAAGGAGAAAAAATTACTCGTTGTTGCACATGAGAGTTATGAAGAAGGAGTAATTGGGCTAGTCGCTGGGAGGTTGGTTGAAGAATATTACAAACCGGCAATTGTTATTGCTAAAGGTGAGACAACGAGTAAAGGGTCTGTCAGGTCGGTGAAGGGATTCAATATCATTGAGTTCTTGAGGACTAGATCAGATTTATTCTTGGGAGTTGGCGGCCATCCTATGGCAGCTGGTTTTAGTATTCAGACAGAGTGTATAGATGTCGTGCAAAAAATGCTTGAGGATCTGGCAGAGACCGTTATTGCACCAGAAATACTGCAGAGAAAAATTACTATTGACCTGGAGATGTCATTCAATGATCTCTCAGCACAGTTATACTACAAATTGCAAGAGCTGGCGCCCTTTGGCATTGGTAATCCCGAGCCTGTTTTCCTCTCACGCCATGTTCTGGTGAGACAGAAAAGAATTATTGGGAGAGATGGCAGACATCTGCGGATGATTCTTCAGGGCGGAGATACCGGAAAGGTATTGGAAGCGATTGCTTTTGGTCTGTCTGAGCGCGAAAATGAGGCGATTGAAGAAAACTATATCGATATTGTCTATACGCTTGATGAAAATGAATGGCAAGGCACAAAGCGACTGCAACTGAAGATAAAAGATTTTAAAAGGTCAGATGATTAATGAGAGTTATCGTAAAAGGAGTGTGGAATACGAATACGTCTATTTTTCCCCGTATTGCCAGGTTTCTGATCTATATAATAAAGAGTTCCAGAAGAACGTTCGAACTGAAAACGCAGCGTATCATCACGGGCTCTATCCTCTGTATAAGGAACAACACATTCGCTGCCATTTGATGAGATGCCCATATCTACTCTTTTTCTTCTTTGCATGCCAAGTGTTTCCTGGACTGTAGGGCTCGTCTGGATAGTCTTATGCAACTTTCCGGCTGCCTGCGCAATTTCCTTTGGTATTTTCCCTTTTTTCTCCATATCAACAAAAAAATCTCCTGAAATTAGTATTTCTAGGAGATTGAAATAAATTTGGTCTGAATCTACACGTCAATCTCCACTACCGTTGGTAGTGAAGATTATTATTCATAAGATTATGGACAAATTTCATTATACTTCTATTATAAAAATCACTCTTGGCCTTGTCAAGGCTAATAATTTTCGCTATGATATGCACCAGTCACTTATTGATACTCTATGGAAAGAACACTTGTCACCAATACTCGTACCAAAGTCGGAGAGAAAGTCATGCTGCAAGGCTGGGTCGACACCAAGCGCGATCATGGCAAATTAACATTTATTGATTTGCGTGATCGTACGGGGAAGGTACAGTGCGTCGGTTTCCAAAAAATGGGTGAGTTGACAGTTGAGTCGGTGCTGCAGGTTATCGGAATAGTCAAAGAACGTCCAGAGAAAATGGTCAATCCTGATTTGGAGACTGGGAATATCGAAGTTGACGTTGAGGAGTATGAAGTACTCAATAAAGCTGCTGAATTGCCTATCCAACTTGATACAGATGGACTTGAGATAGGTGAAGACGTACGTTTGAAGTATCGTTATATTGATCTTCGCCGAGCGCGAATGCAACACAATATTAGATTGCGGAGTGACTTCATGCAGGCTCTCCGTACTTCTCTTCTTAAGAAAGACTTTGTTGAGATTGAGACGCCACTTCTTTCTAAAGCCACAATGGAGGGAGCACGTGATTTTATTGTACCCTCCCGATTTCAACCAGGGAAGTTTTACGCGCTTCCCCAAAGTCCCCAGCAGTACAAACAGCTTTTGATGACATCGGGCTTTGAACGGTATTTTCAATTTCCGCATTGTCTCAGAGATGAAGATCTCAGAGCTGATCGAGGGTTTGAGTTCACTCAGCTTGATTTGGAGATGAGTTTTGTCAATCGTGAGGACGTTATGTCCACTGTTGAGGACACCGTAAAAGAAGCTATCAAAGCAGTAGGTGGTAAATTGCAGAAAGAAAAGTTTCCCGTTTTTACTTACCAAGAAGCGATGGAAAAGTTCGGCGCTGATAAATTCGACTTGCGGTCTGACGAGGAGCGAAAAGATGGGACACTTGCCTTTGCGTGGGTTATCAATTTTCCTTTTTTTAAAAAAGTTGATAGCAAGGACGCAGCCGAGGTACGAGATGGAAAAAGTGGCTGGACATTCACTCACAATCCGTTCAGTATGCCGCTTCCTGAGCATGAGGAGTGGCTTTTAAAAGGGGAAAATATTGGAGAGATTATGACCACTCAATACGATTTGGTCTGCAATGGACTCGAAGCAGGAGGGGGAAGTATCAGAGCTCATCGTCCTGAGCTTCTTCGTGCCACCTATAAGATCATGGGATACACAGATACACAGATTGAACAAAGCGTTGGGCATATGCTGGAGGCATTTGAGTACGGTACTCCTCCTCATGGTGGTATTGCATTGGGACTCGATCGCTATATTGCTCTTTTGTCAGGTGAGAGTTCTATCAAAGAAACAATTGCCTTCCCTATGACTTCGACTGGTAGGACAGCTGTGATGGACGCTCCAGCTCCTGTGAGCAAAGAACAATTGGATGAATTGGGCCTCAAATTGAGTAAATAACGTATTCTCTCTGGTCATCCTGCATCGTGATAGATATAATAGTACTATCAATGGCTACTCAGAAAAAAACGATCAAGAAAAAGGTCAAAAGAAGTCGCAACCCTCTGCCCTTTATCAAGAAATATGAAAGTGATCTCGTTTTAGTCATTATTCCTGTTATTTTATTGGTCATTTTTCAAATTCTTTCCATAGTTGTCAATGGGTTAGCATTCCAGACGAATACACAGCAACTTGCCACGCATTCGTTTTTGGAGACTCCATCAGATTTCACATTTTTTGATCGTCCTATCACTCCTGATATTACTGCTGAAGCGGCAATTATCATGGATCGAGACAGCAAAACCGTTCTTTATCAAAAAAATGCTGATTTAAGATTTTCTATGGCCTCAACGACTAAGATCATGACTGCACTAGTCGCACTTGGGTATTTCAAGCCAGATGATATTTTGACTGCTTATACAAGTCATGTGGAAGGCGTCAATGTAGGAGTTGAGGTAGGGGATAAGCTGTATTTCAAAGATGCGCTTTATGCTATGCTACTCCCTTCAGGCAATGAT
>DASZRR010000005.1:0-1653 GCA_035549055.1 Patescibacteria group bacterium
TTGGATTTTGCGGCATATCGTATCCCACGACAAAATTTTTACTTGGGTCAGCATCCTTGGCCGGTTCTTGAACAACATATTCGTTTGTTTAAAAGAGATAGTCTCATAAAATGGCATGGACAGCTTCACGAGACACCTGAAGTGAAGGGGAAAGTTGGTCAACTCTCGGCAGTTCTTATTCATTATACTCATAGGGATCTAAATTCCATGGTTGAGAAAACCAATGTTTGGTCTGAGACAGAAGCTAAGTTGCGCTTAAAGGCACATCATCCAGAGATCACTTGGTGGCGATTCCCGCGTGTGATGCTGCAAGCATTCTATCATTCGTATATTGTTGAGAAAGGCTGGAAAGTAGGCACAGCAGGCGTTGTTGAGAGTATTTATCAAGCATTTAGTATTTTTATTACCTATGCTAAGTTATGGGAGCTGCAACAAGAAAATCGCCAAAAATGATTCTTGGTAAGAAAATAAATCCGTATTTGGGGTTGCTTATCGTTTTTTTGCTTTGGTTTGTCTTTGCCTCGCCGTATTTTTTACATCACCTTGTTCCATTTCCGACTCGACAACTGGTCGCATTTTTTGAACCCTGGAATCAATATGACAAGTATGCAGGGCCCGTAAAAAATAATGCAATGCCAGATGTCGTGACACAAATTTATCCCTGGAAACATTTCACCATCACTGAATTGAAAAAAGGGCATGTTCCTCTCTGGAACCCCTTTAATTTCTCAGGCAATCCTGCGCTGGCTAACTTCCAGACTGCTATTTTCTCTCCTTTCAATCTCTTTTATTTTCTTTTGCCTTTTATAGATGCTTGGAGTATTGTCATTCTTCTTCAGCCACTCCTGGCTGGTTTTTTTGTCTATTTACTGTCGCGTGAACTCAAAATAAGCACATGGGGAGCAGCTGTGAGTGGTGTTACATTTATGTTCTGTGGCTTTATGGTCGTCTGGATGGCATATGGGACATTAGCTCTTGCTATCGCGTTCCTTCCTTTAGCTCTTTTTGCCATTGAACGTTACTGGCGGACAAGGTCACAACGATATAGTTTGTTATTGGCCTTATCTATTGCGATATCGATTTTCTCGGGTCATTTCCAGACAAGTCTTTATCTGCTCATCACAGTAATTGCTTATGTCCTCTATAAATTCATGCTGACCAAAGATCACAAGACAATGTTTATTCTGTATCTTTCAATTTGTTTGGGAGTTGTAATCAGCCTTATACAGATTATCCCAACCATTGTTTTTTATACGCAATCTTTTCGCAGCAATAGTACTATTGTGGATGGCGGAATACCTCTTTATTACTTAATCACATCTTTTGCTCCTGATTTTTTTGGTAATCCAGTGACTCGAAATGACTGGGTCGGATTCTATGCAGAAAGAGCAAGTTTTGTGGGTATCATCCCATTATATTTAGCAGGGCTGTCTCTGTTTGAGCGGAAGAAAAGAGATATTATTTTCTTTGCAGGACTTGCTTTGGTTGCATTGCTTTTTGCGGTTGCATCGCCTTTGCAGAGTTTGTTGGCGCTTTCACATATCCCCGTTATCTCATCAAGTAATCCTACCCGCATTATAGTTCTCTGCAGTTTTGCCCTAAGCGTTCTATCTGGCTTCGGATTGGATTATTTATGTGAAAGCTTGTCTTTAA
>DASZRR010000006.1:0-11262 GCA_035549055.1 Patescibacteria group bacterium
GAGAGATATTCTCTCCTGATTGCACCAAAAGATCCACCTGATATGGTTGGAAGGTTTTCAGAATTAAACAATAAAGCTTTGGATCCTATTAACTTCTGGCGTTACTCAACGGAACAAATAAATAAAGTTGATTTTCCATTCAAAAATATGCGAAATGATTCAGTTCTTAATTGGAGAGAGGTAACAAGCTTTATAGGAGAAAATATTCTAATTCCTGAAGACTATATCTATATTAATATGGTTCGTCCATCAGATTATCATAATAACACTACCAGCGGATGTGCTTCTCACAATAACTACTATAAAGCATGTTTGAATGCACTATTGGAACTTATTGAGCGAGATAATATAATGAGACATTGGGCCAGAGGTCGTCCTGGAGTTCATATTTCAATTTCGAGTTTAGGAAAACAAATAAAGAAGGAAGTTTTCTCTATAACTAGCTTAGGTTATGATTTGAAGATCATTAATTGTTCAAGGTTCGAATCAATTCATACATTTATCGTATTGATTATTAATAAGGCTGAATCACGTCCTAAAATTGCGGTAGCCTCAGCTTGCTCTGTGGATCCTCGTCAAGCAATATTAAAGGCATTAGATGAAGCAAAAGGTGGATTATTTATCTCCTTAGTTCTAGAAGAAACAACAAAACCACGGATAGTTAAACTAAAGGATTTATCAGATCCTCGAGATCATGCAAATTACTATAGGGATCCAAAAAATAAAAAAATTCTTAATCATTACTTCAATGCATCAAAAGTAGTAAATTTAAACACATGTAAATCTAAATACAAAAATCAAGATGAAAAACTTCTATTAAAAGAGATATTGTTGAACCTAAAAGAGAAGGGGGTAGATGTGTATTTTAAGGATGTGACTTTTGGGCCATTCAAAAATTTTGGGATTTCAGTTGTAAGAGCAATTTCTCCTCAGCTTATTCCTCTGGTTTTTGGTGCAGGAATGCTTAAACTGGAGCACGAAGCATTAGGGAAAATCGATTATTCCCCTAACGGAATGTATTTCCCCCATCCCTTTGCATAATTATTCTTAATAAATTGTTCACTATATTGTATAATTCAAGCTATGGCGATATATGACATGATTGCAGATAAAATGAGAAATGCTTTTCAGGAGGCGGGTTATCCTCCAGAATATGGTGAAACAACATACTCAAGAAGGCTAGATCTTGGAGACTTTCAAACGAATGGAGCGTTAGTTGTTGCCCAGAAGTATAAAGAAAGTCCTGAAGAAGTGGCAAAAAAGGTAATTCTACTCCTTCAAGAAGACAAGGTCTTTGCACATGTCCACTATGATAATGGCTTTATTAATCTCAAGCTCTCTGATGATTTTTTAGTTGAGACACTAGTGAGTATGTATCAATCTCCTGGATTGGTTTCACAAACAAGCAACAAAGAACATATTATTATCGACTATGGCGGAGCAAATATTGCTAAGCCTCTTCACGTTGGGCATCTGAGGGCTGCAATTATTGGTGAGTCTCTTAAGGCTATTGCCAAACAGGTTGGACATACAGTAATTGGGGACATCCACCTGGGAGATTGGGGGCTACAGATGGGTATGGTTATTCTAGAGATTAAAAGAAAATATCCAAATCTTGCATATTTCAAAGAAAATTATGATGGGCCATTTATTGATGATTTTAACTTAACTGTTGATGATTTAGATGAAATTTACCCAGCTGCGAGTCAGCGTTGCAAGGAAAGTGGAGAAGTGCGGGAAGAGGCCCGTATTGCAACAGCCGAGCTTCAGAATGGCCGACCGGGGTATCTAGCGCTTTGGAAGTATATACGAGATATATCAGTCGAGTCATTGAAAAAAGATTATAATGATCTTAACGTTCATTATGATTTGTGGAACGGGGAAAGTTCCGTCAAGGACATTATCCCTCAGATGATAGATCAGCTTAGGATTAAGGGCTTCACTAAAGACTATAATGGTGCTACCATAATCGAATTGGATGATGCTAGTCAAGATATCCCCCCGTTTATTCTCGAGACATCCTATGGTTCAGATCTTTATTCTACTACAGATTTAGCAACAATTCTTGATCGTGTTAATATCTATTCCCCGCAGAGGATTTTATATGTTGTAGATAACAGGCAGAGTCTTCATTTTGACCAACTCTTTCTTGTGGCTCGAAAAACCCACATTGCGCCTAAGTCTCTTCAGTTGGAACACATTGGTTTTGGTACGGTAAACGGTAAGGATGGTAAACCATTTAAAACACGAGAGGGGGGGACAATGAGACTAGGGGATCTAATTAATATGGTCATCATCAAAGCTGGGGAGAGAATGTCTGAAATAAAAATTTCAAAAGATTATAGTCCAGATGAAAGAAAGGAAATCGCTCGTAAGGTAGGAATTGCGGCAATTAAATTTGCTGATTTAGTCAACTATCGATTGAATAATTATATTTTTGATTTAGATCGTTTTTCTTCTTTTGAGGGAAAAACAGGGCCGTATATTCTTTATACCCAAGTACGTGTGAAATCAATTTTGGAGAATGCCCGGATTAAGAACTTTACTACCGGTAAGTTCAGTAGACCTTCCTCTGAAGAAGAACGGTCACTTATCATAAAAATGTTTCAGTTCTCTGATGTCGTACATGAGGCTTTTGAGAAAAGAGCTCCGAATTATCTGGCAGAATATCTCTATGAGTTTTCGGTTATCTTTAATACGTTCTATTCAAGTCATCATATCTTATCAGAGAGGGATGAGCAGCAGCGGGAATCCTGGTTAGGCCTCTCTCAACTGGTTAACATAGTACTTACTACAAGTCTGTCGTTGCTCGCAATTGAAACTCCTGAGAGAATGTAATCTCTGTATAATTTCGATTCCACTATTATTTTGATTGAATCTTGGTATAATACAAAAGGTATGGAAACGATTGCTAATCTCAAACAACAAATCCAAAAAGTCCTCGATCTTATTAAGTCCGATATCAATACTGTGCGTACCGGTCGTGCGACACCGACACTGGTCGAAAATATTTCAATCGTAACCTATAGCGGCTCGACCAAACTCAAAGTTTTGGAACTCGCGACGATTGCTGCCAGTGATCCCACGACTTTGGTCATCACGCCATTTGATCAATCAACTCGTGATGATATCCGTAGAGGCATCATGGAGGCGGGCACTGGGCTTAATCCAGTTGATGACGGACAAGTTTTGCGTATCAATATCCCACCATTCTCGACAGAACGCCGTGAAGAACTGATCAAAATGATGAATCATAAGCTAGAAAATGGGCGTATTATGGTGAGACAGGCTCGTCATGATGCCATGTCTCAGGTTAAGAAGATGTTTGAGGACAAGGAAATTTCAGAAGACGAGCAGTCTCGGTTTGAGAAAGATATTCAACGAGTGGTCGATGAGACAATCGGAATTATTGATAGCATCGGCCAGCAAAAAGAAGCAGAGCTCATGCAGCTCTGATTCTTGCAAAGCGCATAGCGGTTAGCGCAAAGCGTTATGGCATTCAGATTTGAAGAATTAGAGATTTGGAAATTAGCCATTTGTTATACCAATAGCATCTATAGTATTTGTAAAAGATTCCCTAAAGAAGAACTTTTTTCATTGCAGGATCAACTAAAAAGATGTTCTTCATCTATTGCAGCTAACATAGCGGAGGGTTCGGGTGCTTCATCAACAAAAGATTTCTGTCATTATTTAGATATTTCAACTAAATCAGTTTATGAGTCAGTGTCCCATCTTTTTATTGCCAAACAACAAGGTTATATAACGAAAGATCAACTTGGAGAGTTGTATGAGGATGCAGATAAGCTGGCTCGTAAAATACGGTCGTTTAAAGCTTCCTTATTAAGGAACGCTTAGCGCTATGCACTTGGCGCTTTGCGAGAGCGATGCTATAATCAAACCTCATGCTACTCACTCTTTTTGTTTTTCTTGTTCTTCTTTCTATCCTCGTTCTGATCCATGAACTAGGGCATTTCCTCGTTGCCAAAAAACTTAATATAAAAGTTGAAGAATTTGGTTTTGGTTTGCCACCACGTTTGTGGGGAATTAAAAAAGGCGAAACGATCTATTCGATCAACTGGCTGCCAATTGGAGGATTTGTCAAGCTTTTTGGCGAGGATGATGCAGGGAAGGGCGATATATCAGGTATCAAGTATCAGGTAGCAAGTATAAAGAAAGATAAAAAAATACATGATACAAAATACAAGCTACATAATACCGATCTAAAGAGAGCTTTTTTTGCTCGTCCTGTCTGGCAGAGGGCGGCTGTTGTTGGCGCTGGAGTGATCATGAATTGTCTCTTAGCTATTGTGATTTTTTATACCTATATGTTCGTCTCGGGATTTCGCGCAGAACTACCTCTGTTGAGCCCTTATCATTTTATCGGCGTTACGCAAACGACCAAAGAACAAATCCTCGTGAGTGCAGTTGCGAAAAACTCTCCTGCCTCTCAGGCTGGTCTTCCCGTTGGAGTGGAGATTACCAAGCTTAATGGCCAGCAAATTACAAGTTTGACTACTTTTATTGCTGATATAAAGGCAGATGCGGGTAAAAAAGTAGTGTTGACATTGGTTGATCCTGCTTCGCAAAAAAGTTCCACTAAAACTATCACGCCTCGGAGTAATCCACCTAAAGGCCAGGGAGCACTGGGAGTTGGACTTTACGACATGAGCACTGCTGTTTTGGATTATCAGACTCCGACCCAAAAAATTCTTTCAGGAGTTATCCATCCTATAAACCTTTTGTTTTACAATCTAGATTTGATTGGACAACTCATCCATTCAGCTATCAAAACTCATGATGCAACAGCACTTGGTGAGGGAGTCTCAGGTCCTGTGGGTATCTACTCAGTTGTTGGAGCAATCGTTCAGATCCCAAATCTCAAAGAACAGACGCTGCAACTGCTAAATCTCGCTGGATTATTGTCAATTTCTTTGGCTTTTTTCAATGTTTTGCCAATACCTGCTCTTGATGGGGGAAGACTTTTTTTCATTCTTATCGAGGGAATTACGCGTAAAAAAGTCAATCCACGCTTTGAGACAATGGCTCACACTATTGGTATGGGAGTTCTTCTGCTGCTTATTCTCCTGATTACTTTCAAAGACATCCTTCAGTTTATCATCCATTAATCCATTGTATTTTCGCCTCAGACTCATTATACTTGGCCTATGCCTAGACAAGAGTCACTTCCGGGAGTCATCGATCTTGCAAAAGAGACCTGGGTCATCTACAAAAAACGTTTTTGGAATATCGTAGGTGTTGCGTTCCTGAGTATTCTTTATATTCTCGGTTATATTTTTATTGGAGGGTTGGGAGGATTTTTACTTTCACTCCTTTTTGCCGCTCACTGGAATATTTTTGCTATCCTTTTTTCCTCGCTTATTGCCTTGGTATATCTTGTTGGCTTTATGCTTCTTTTCTCATGGTCTCAGGCATCTTTT
This sequence comes from Patescibacteria group bacterium, assembly GCA_035549055.1. Classification (GTDB taxonomy): domain Bacteria; phylum Patescibacteriota; class Microgenomatia; order Levybacterales; family UBA12049; genus JACROF01. The sequence continues at coordinate 5,439 of DASZRR010000006.1, forward strand.
GTCGTCGTGATCCGTGACAGTAAGGAAGCAATTGGGAGTAGAGTTGCTTTCCAAAAAGCCAGGTCATATGCCCTGCCACTTCTGCTTACCTCGCTTTTGTCATTTGTGATAGTTATGGGCGGTGTGTTGGTTTTTGTTATCCCAGGAATTCTTTTTGGCATTTGGTTTGGTTTTGCAGTCTATGCGGTGGTCTGCGAAGACAAAAAAGGGTTACTCGCTCTCCATACGAGCCGGGAATATTTCCGCGGGCGATTTTGGCAAATTCTTGGTCGTCAGATAGGGATTCATTTGCCAGAGCTTGTTCTCAGTCTTATTCTTACTTCCTTGGTAAATCAGCACCTCCTGCCGGTTTCGCTTCGGGTGCTCTACCAAATCGCATCACTCGTTGTCATGCCTTTTTATATGATTTATACCTATCTCCTCTATACCAAAGTGAGAGAGGTGACTGGCAAAATAACTGCTGTCCCGACTGGCAATAAAAGAGTTTATTTCGGACTGCCACTTATCGGATTTGCTCTGCTTGTAATAACGGGAATTACTGTTGTCCCATTTGCGATGAAAGCTGTCCCACAAGTTGTGCAGCAAGTCCAGAAGTTGCAAGGCAAAAACGGAGGGGTAGAAGATATTCATCCAAGTACGCAGATTGCGTATGGATTAGTGAGTTATTTTTTGATCAATCAAAAATTCCCTCAAAATCTACAAACTTTAGTTGATAAAAAACTTTTGCCTGCAATCCCACAGGATACGACAACGGGGCTGCCATATCGTTATTCAGCCATTGATAACGGACAAGATTTTAAGTTATGTACTCCAACAGGTGTCAAACCTGAAAAATGTGTGACATCCAAGTCCAAAAGTTTTGACCTCTAGAGTAAGAGAAGAGAATGTGCTATATATAAGGCACACAGATGGTCGATCTTCGCCTCATTCTTCAAGATAAAAATATCCTGACCTATGATACTCATGGTGTCTCAGTAGCCCAGGTGTCAACCATGTATGATGGGTTTCGGATTGCGCGTGAGGCATTGTCTGCAGTTGTAGACAAAACAACTGTTTTGTACCTTTCAGGCGGTAAAACTCCCAAGGATCTTTATACTAACTTGGCTAATGACAAGAAAGTACTCCCAGGAGCTGTTGCTCTTGTTGATGAGCGATATGGAGTTAAAGGTCACAACACAAGTAATGAAAAGATGATTGAGGAGACAGGATTGTTGCCCTATCTCAAAGAACATGGAGTGCCATTTTATCCTATTCTTCAGGAACAACAACTCGGCTTGAAAGAGACCGCTGATAACTATGATATGACAGTGCGCTATCTTTTTGCTGGCTTTCCCAAAAGTGTTGCGACTCTTGGAATTGGCCTTGATGGTCATACGGCTGGTATTGCTGGCAATAGATCAAACATGGCTAATACCCAGACAGGCTTTGTCAATCCCATGTTCTCAGATTCTGAGAAAAATATGCTGGTATCATCATACAGTGACTTACAAGGGATGTTTAAAGAGCGTATTTCACTAACCTTCTTGGGGTTGTCGATGATTGATGTTTTTCTTGTTCTCGTTTTTGGTGAGGACAAAAAAGAGGCACTTCAGAAGACGTTTAGCGAAGGCAGTGAAGAAGAGGTCCCGGCGAGATTTTTGCTCCGTCCTGAGATAGCCAGACGAACCCTTCTCATCACTGATCAGAAAGTATAAAATCGTTGTATGACATCTCCTTTTGTTTTGGTAATTTTTGGCGCAACTGGCGATTTGACGAGTGTCAAATTAATGCCGGCGCTTTTTAAGCTTTTCAAACAAGGATTACTGCCGCAAGACTTTTACATTTTTGGGTTTTCGCGTCGCGAGATTCTTGATAAAGAGTTCCATGCTCTTTTTACAAAATATGCAACAGATCCTTTGTGGGTCGACTTTTCTCAGCACGTCAGGTATCAGCAAGGTACATTTGAAAATCCCAAAGGGTATCACGAACTGATTAAAAAACTTGAGGAGATCGATCAAAAAATAGGCGCGTGTATCACGCGGTTGTTTTACTTGGCAACACCTCCTGACAACTATGAAGTTATTTTAGATAATCTGAACTCCACCAAATTAGCAGAGGGTTGTGGTCAAGGCAGCAACAAATGGACGCGAATTGCAATTGAGAAACCATTTGGCAAGGATTTGGAGACAGCGCAGCATTTGGATCAGAAGTTAGCTGAGATTTTTGAAGAGCGCCAAATTTTCCGCGTTGATCACTATCTAGGCAAGGAGAATGTTCAGAACATGATCGCTTTCAGATTTGCTAATAGTATTTTTGAGCCCGTCTGGAACAACAAATTTATCGATCATATTCAAGTCACTTTGAGTGAGAAAAATGGGATTGGGACGCGTGGCAAATTTTATGACGGGGTGGGAAATCTACGAGATGTGGCCCAAAATCATCTCCTTCAACTTCTGGCAGCAGTGACGATGGAACAACCGCACTCTTTCATGAAAGAGGATGTCAGAGACGCAAGAGCGAGTGCGATTGAGTCGATTGTGTGTATTGAACCCAGCCAAGTTGCAGAGCGAGTCGTCAGGGGACAGTATGAGTCATATCACAACGAAAAAAATGTCGATCCCCACTCACAGACTGAGACATTTATTGCAATGAAGTTTTTTATGAACTCTGAACGAATGAAAGGTGTCCCTATCTACGCGAGAGCCGGCAAAAAAATGGAAAAAGATCACGTTGAGATTGCGATTGTCTTTACCCAGACGTGCCATATCCTCTTCAAAGAATATGGCTGTCCCGAGATTGGTAATGTCCTTAAGATTCGCATCCAGCCAGATGAAGGGATGAGTATGCGTTTTATCGCTAAAAAACCTGGCAGTAAGCTGGCACTTGAACCTGTTGAGATGAAATTTAGCTATCAGGAACATTTTGGCGGCAAGGGAACGGATGCCTACGAGAGGATACTTGTGGATATTTTTGCAGGCGAGCAGATGCTTTTTAATAGGACAGATGAGTTAATGAGTTCATGGGAATTCATTACCAATATTTTGCAAGGTTGGGAGAAAGCAGAGCCACAAGTTTTTAGCTATGCAGATGGTTCATGGGGACCCAAAGAAGCGCAAGAATTGATAGAAAAAGATGGGAGGCACTGGCTCTAATTTTGTATTAGGTATCATGTAGTATGTATCAGGTATGGGAACGATAAAATCTTTTACAGATCTTGATGCTTGGAAAGAAGGGCACAAGTTGCTTCTCGAGATATATCAACTAACAAGGAAGTTTCCTGCTGATGAAAAGTTTTGTTTTGTAGACCAGATGAGGCGATGCTCTTTATCAATAACCTCTAATATCGCTGAAGGTTTTTCTCGTAAGAGTTATAAAGAAAAGTCACAATTTTATTATATTGCGCTTGGATCGATAACTGAATTGCAAAATCAATTATTAGCATCGAGAGATTTAGGGTACATATCAAAGCAAAGTTTTCAAGAGATAGCTCGAAGGACTGTAGTGGTTAATAAACTTATTAATGGAATTATTAAAAGTGCAAAAATACTTAATACATGATACAAAATACATAATACAAATATGAAAATTGGTTTTATTGGACTTGGGAAAATGGGGACGGGAATGGCTTTGAAGCTCTTTACTGGAGGGCATGATGTCCTGGTATGGAATCGTTCCCAAGAAGCTGTAGATAGTATTATGTATCAGGTATCAAGTATAAAGGAAGATAAAAAAATACATGATACAAAATACAAGCTACCTGATACAACCTATGGGGATCTAGAAAGTGCTGACAGTATCGAAAGTCTTGTAAAACAACTTCAAACACCACGTGTGATCTGGGTCATGTTGCCAGCTGGTGATGCTACTGAGAACGCCTTGCAGGAAATTGCCAAACATGTGGAAAAGGGTGACATCGTGATTGACGGCGGCAATGCGTTTTATAAAGATACACAGCGAAGGTATGAGGCGCTTAGGGCAAAGGGCATAGAGTTTTTAGGAATAGGAGTGAGCGGAGGTATTAAGGCTTCGGAAAGAGGGTATCCTTTAATGGTAGGAGGTAGTAAGGAAGGTTTTGAGTTTGTAAGACCTCTTCTTGAAACCTTAATCAAGCCACATGGCGGATATGAATATTTTGGTGAGGGTGGAGCCGGGCATTTCGTCAAGATGGTGCACAACGGCATTGAGTATGGCATGATGCAGGCAATTGGTGAAGGATATGGCGTTTTGGAAAAAGCGCCGTATAGTCTGGATCTTGTTAAAGTCGCTCAGCTCTGGCAAAAAAATACTATCGTTACTAGTTTTCTTAATGAATGTGCCAGAGACGCTTTGGAAAAAGATCCGACACTAGCTGGTTTGGACGGAGTAATAGATGCGACAGGAGAGGCAGAATGGACTGTCAATCAAGCCAAAGATGAAGGAGTCTATGCTGAGAATATCGATCAATCACTTGATTTTCGCAGGCGATCAAAAACAGATCCTCAAGTTTCGAGCTCCTTTGCAGCGCGGATGGTCGCAGCCCTGCGCCACGAATTCGGCGGCCACGCCGTGCAAAAGACCACTGGCGATGCACAGCACAAAGTGAAAGAGAAGTAATTAATTTGTATCATTGCGAGGACCGGAGTCAGTCGCAGGAAACGAAGCAATCTCCTGAGATTGTCGCTTAGTCACTCGCAATAACGTAGTACAATTTGCTATACTCAACAAGAATCATGCGATACTCACAACTTTTTCCAAAAACACTTAAAGAGGCGCCAAAAGATGAAGTAGCAATCAATGCTCAACTTCTCATCCGTGGTGGATTTATCGACAAATTGATGGCTGGCTCGTATAGTTTGTTGCCATTAGGGCGACGCGTCGAACGCAAAATAGAGCAAATCATTCGGGAGGAGATGGACAAGACCGGTGCACAGGAGATCCTCATGCCGCTTCTCCATCCAAAAGAGATCTGGAACGAGACAGGTAGGTGGGATAGTGCCAAAGAAGTTATGTATCAATTTGAGAAGGATGACAAAGAATATGCACTGTCTTTCACCCATGAAGAAATCGTCATGGATCTCCTTCGCAAACACGTGAATTCGTATAAAGATTTGCCAGCCAAGGTTTACCATTTCTCTACCAAATTTCGCAGCGAGTTACGAGCCAAATCAGGTGTTCTCAGAGAACGGGAATTTGTCATGAAGGATGCCTACAGCGCACATGTTAGCAAAGAAGATCTGATGGAGTATTATTGGCAAGTTGCTGAAGCATATCTGCGTATTTTTGAGCGCATCGGACTTGATGCCAAGATTACTGAGGCATCAGGCGGCGTATTTACAGAAGACCATACGCACGAGTTCCAAGTCCTCTGTGCGGCTGGTGAGGACACGATTTATTTTAAAGATGGTTGGAGGTATTGGAAGAATAAAGAAGTGATGAGCGAGGAAGAACTCAATGATGCCGATATTAGAAGTGAAGCAGCTGTTGAGGTTGGCAATATTTTTCCACTTGGCACGATGTACTCAGAGAAAATGAACGCTCTCTTTACTGATCAGGATGGCTCTCGTCAACCGATATGGTTTGGCAGTTATGGTATTGGTCCAAAACGTGTGATGGGAGTAGTAGTTGAGGTTTTCCACGATGATCGTGGTATTATCTGGCCTGAGTCTATCTCTCCTTTTGCTGCACAGTTGATCGGCTTGAATGAACGTGTTGATCTAATCTATAACGATCTCAGCAAAGCTGGCATTGATGTCCTCTATGACGATCGCAGTGATGTTGGAACCGGAAGTAAATTTGCGGATGCAGATTTGCTTGGTATGCCTGTCAGACTTGTAGTCAGTGACAAAACAGGCGATAAAATTGAGTG
>DASZRR010000007.1:0-10020 GCA_035549055.1 Patescibacteria group bacterium
TATGTGAAAGCTTGTCTTTAAGAAAAAGACTAAAAGAATGTCTTCTTATTTTTCTTTCTTTAGTCTGTCTACTTGTTTTTTGTTGGCTGTCAATAACAGCCCTCCATTTTCTCCCTCAAGATAAAGCCATAATTGCCAAACACAATCTTGTTCTGCCTACCATCCTTTTTTTCATTACCGGATTTGTTGTTGCAGGTAGTTACCTCTTTGGCAAAAAGAAAGTAATCATAGTATTGCCAGTGATTTTTGTAATATTAATAAGCGTCGATAGCCTCCGCTTCGCGCAAAAATGGATGCCCTTTGACAGTTCAGCATTTCTTTTCCCGGATGTTCCAGTTATTAAAGCAATGCAACAGACGGTTGGTACAGGCAGAGCTTTTGGTGGCTTCGGTACAGAAGTTCAGACATATTATGGTATTCCCTCAGTAGAAGGTTATGATCCACTTTATATTCAAAGATATGGAGAGTTTATTAAAGCAGGGACAACTGGCAACTATACTCTTCCTGATAGATCTCTCGTCCAAATTGATCGTCATGCCGCATCTACTCCCAGACTTCTTAATTTTCTCTCGGTCAATCTTATTTTTCAACCCAAGTCACAGCTTTTTGCAGATTATAACTTTCCTGTTTGGGGAAGACCCGATATCTATAAAGTTGTCTACAATGATGATAAATTCCTTCTGTATCAGAATCTACAAGCATTACCCAGAGCGAGATTGTATTTCCGTTTTGAAGTGATCAGCAAGCCTCACCAAATCCTCAGTCGATTCTATCAACCTGACTTTGCTTATGATCATATCCTGCTTCTCGGAAAACTCCCATCCGTTTCATTTGTGCCCTCAACCCAAGCTACAGGATCTGCTGTAATTACTGATTTGGAACCGACCAAAATAGTAATCTCAGTCACCTCATCACAGAGAGGGTTATTATTTATGCCTGATCCAGATTATCCAAATTGGCATGCAACTGTAAATAAAAAACCAACAGAAATTCTCCGAGCCGATTATGCATTTCGAGCTGTTGAGGTGCCAAAGGGGAAATCAGAGGTAGTCTTTACTTATTCTTACTTCTAAGATCTGAGAGCGCATTTCGCCATGTTTTCATTTCATCGAAAGTCAGCGGTTTAGTAGCAAATTTGAAGAGGTAGACAAGCTCAAGAATACCAAATGTGTTGATAACTAGTAAGATAACAAACCAAATTTTCTGTTTGTTGTGTGAACAACGCCAGAGAGCGATGCCTTTCCAGAAGAGAGACCAAGCTCCCAGTAAATAAAACCAAATAGGATACTGCATATTTCTCTGGATATCGTAGCATAGATACTCAAGAATTGCAAAACTTGCTACAATAGACTTGTGAAGATTGGAATTTATGATCCATACCTGGATACCATGTCAGGTGGCGAAAAATATATGCTCTCGATTGCGCTTTGCCTTCAGGAAAACCACGAAGTTACTATTTTTTGGGATAAAACTCCAGTTGAGAGTATCTGTCAGCTAGCAAAAGAGCGTTTTGATTTTGATCTGAGTCGTTTGCAGTTCGCACCGTCTATTTTTTCTAAGGATGTTAGCCTTTTACATCGGTTGAAAGAAAGTGAGAAATATGATGAGATCATACTTCTTAGCGACGGAAGTATTCCAGTTCTTGCCTGTAGACTTATTGTTCATTTCCAATCGCCGATGCTTTGGTTGCAGGGCAAATCCATCAAGAGTCGTCTCAAGCTACATCGTGTCAAACATATTATTTGTAACTCGCGTTTTACCAAATCATTTATTGATAATATTTTTGCAACTGATAGTGTCGTTGTCTATCCACCCGTTAGTCTACAAGGCAGTTTTGATCCTGCCAAAAAAGAGAATATTATCCTTAATGTTGGCAGATTTGGGATTTATCAAGCAGGGTCAAGCTTGAAGAAACAAGACGTGCTGGCAGACACATTTCGTATCCTTGTTGCAGGCGGACTAAAAAAATGGAAACTTGTTTTGGTCATGGCAGTAATGGACAAAGATAGGGAAGCAGTCGAGAAATTTAAAGAAAAATATAAAGATCTGCCGATTGAATTTGTTATTAACCCACCCAGTCATGACCTTTGGCAATGGTATGAGAAAGCCAGGATTTACTGGCATGCTGCAGGTTTTGGGGAGGATATCGCTACACATCCCGACAGAGCTGAACATTTCGGCATGGCGACAGTTGAGGCAATGGGAGTTGGAGCTGTGCCTATTGTCGTGAATGCAGGAGGGCAAAAAGAGATTGTGACAGATGGACAGAATGGCAGACTTTGGAATACTCTTGAAGAGTTGCAGTCATTTACTCTTGAGGCTATTGCTCGCCCGCATGAACTTGAGGAGATGGTTCAGGCAGGGTTGAAAACTTCGAAAGAATTTTCTTTTGAACGTTTTTGTCATGAGATTACATCTCTTGTCGCATGAAAAGGCAACAGATTATTAGTTTGGCCATAATTTTTTTGGTAGTTGTCATCTTTTTCCGCGCGTTTTTTTTAATGGGGAAAGTTCCTATCCCGACTGACACATTGGTCAACTTATTCCATCCGCTGCGAGATTTTTATGCCAATAATTATCCAAGGGGAGTACCATACAAAAATCCATTAATTGGTGATCCGGTTATTCAGCAAATTCCTTGGAGAGAACTCGCTTTGTCGCTCATGACCAAATTGCAATTGCCGTTGTGGAATCCCTACCAGATGGCGGGGTATCCACTCCTTGGCAATATCCAATCCGCCCCTTTTTATCCACTTAATATTATTCTTGTTGTACTGCCATTTATATATGGTTGGTCTTTTTTTATTTTCCTGCAACAGATCTTGGCCGCAACGTTCATGTACTTTTATCTGCGTAATCTTAAGCTCGCTACGCCTGCATATCTTGTCGGGGCTATGAGTTTTGCTTTTTGTGGTTTTGTTGTTTCCTGGCTTGAGTGGGGAACGATTGTCCATACTGCATTGTGGTTGCCGTTACTCCTCTTGGCTATTGATAAATTTAGAGACACTAAAGAATACCGCTGGCTACTTATATTTATTTTTGCTTTCATTTCCTCATTTCTAGCAGGCCATTTGCAGACTTTTTTGTATAGCGCCGGGATCGTCATACTCTATATGTTTTTTCGTTTTTATTCTCATCGTGAACGAAGAATTCTTTTTCTTTTAGGAGGAGCAATCCTCATCAGTATTTTGCTTACTCTTCCTGTCTGGTGGTCACAACTTCAGCTCATCAGTCTTTCTGCTCGTAACGTAGACCAGTCATGGCAACAGCCAGGATGGTTTATTCCACCCATCCAGGCGATTCAATTTCTGACGCCTGATTTCTTTGGTAATCCAGCAACGGGTAACTACTTTGGTGTTTGGAATTATGGGGAGTTTATTGGTTATATCGGCATTTTTCCCTTGCTCTTGGCAATTGTTAGCCTGATATCCAGGAAAAGAAAAGACAGCTATTTTTGGCTTTGTCTTATTGTCCTTGCAGCTATTTTGGCTTTTCAAAACCCTATCGCAATAATACCCTATGCTGCCAATATTCCTTTTTTCTCCTCAACACAGCCGACAAGACTAATTTTTGTGATCGATGTTGGACTTTCGATTTTGGCTGCATTTGGACTGGATGAAATTCTCACAAGAAAAACAAAGATAATATGGCCGCAAGTGATATTACTTGGGTTGTTTGCTGGGATTATCGGATATGGAATGGTTGCTTCTTCCCGTGGAATCATAGCTCCTGCAAATTGGCACGTAGCTTTGCATAATCTTATTGTTCCATATGTGCTTATTGTGAGTGTAAGTTTGGGAGTTTTTGTCAGCTCATTATTTAAGGGTAAGAAAAAGTCGATCGTAGTTTATTGCTTGTTGGGAATAACTATTGGTGATCTGCTGTTTTTTGCGGGTAAATATACATCCTTTGCCTCAAAAACATATTTTTTCCCTGATACAAAAGCAATTTCTTTTCTGCAAAAACAGCCAGGAACATTTCGGGTCATGACGACTGACCGAGAGATCCTCCATCCCAATCTCGCAACGATGTATCATCTTCAGAGTATTGATGGTTATGATCCATTGTATCTGCTTTCTTATGGACAGATGATTGCGTCAATTGGCAGATCCAAGCCTGATATTACTCCTCCTTTTGGATTTTTCCGGATTGTAACTACTGGTAATTATGATTCACCACTTATTAATCTCATGGGAGTTCGTTATGTTTTGAGTCTTAATGATATTCAGAGTAAACATCTGACAAAAATATTTACTGAGGGAGAAACGAAAGTCTATGAAAATAAATCAGCCTTTCCAAGAACATTTTTTGTGCCAACAATCCATCAGGTTGCCTCTCAGCAGCAAGCGATTGATTTCATGTTCAATCCACAAAATGATCTTAGGCTGGCTGCTGTCGTCACTGGAGAAGGATCACATGTAGAGAAGAATTGGGTAGTTGGGCAGGCTCACATCACGAACTATTCCCCAAATACTGTTACAATTACTACCAGCAATGACGGCGATGGTTTTCTTATTCTTACCGATACATTTTATCCCACCTGGCATGCGACAGTTGATGGCAGAGAGGTTCCAATCTATAGAACAGATTTCAATTTTCGGGGAATTGTTGTCCCTAAGGGGCAGCATCATGTAGTATTTAATATAAAGCTTTTTTCATGAGTATTAGTATTGTCATACCAGATTATAATAATGGTGATTTGATAGCAAAAAATTTGCCTCTGTATCTTCCTATTTTGCAAGCCTACGCTAAAAAAAATAATACAACCGTCCAAGTGGTCATCAATGATGACGGTTCAACTGATGGCAGCTGGGAACGTTTGCAGAAGTCATTGGACAAAAAAATTATCGGAGTTGAATTTACTTTTTTGAGTAACGGTCGTAATATTGGCTTCTCAACAACAGTTAATCGTGGAGTAGCGGCAGCCAAAGGCGAGATAGTTGTTCTTCTCAACGCCGATGTTTTGCCAGACAAAGATTTTCTCGAGCCTTTGCTTATTCATTTTTCAGATCCACAGCTTTTTGCTGTGGGTTGTATGGATAAAAGTATTGAAGCAGACGGCAGTACTGTTTTGAGGGGACGGGGAGTTGGAAAATGGGTGAGAGGATTTCTTCTCCATTCTCGAGGCGAACCTGATGATAGCCTGACGTTATGGGTAAGTGGGGGAAGTGGTGCATTTCGTAAAAAGATTTGGGAGAGACTGGGTGGGTTAAATGAAATGATGAATAGATTTTATTGGGAGGACATAGATTTATCTTATCGCGCGCAAAAAGCCGGGTATCGCGTACTTTTTGAGCCAAAGAGTACAGTCATTCATGAACATGAAGAAGGTTCGATTAAAAAAAATGTTAAGCCTTTGCATGTCAGAATTACATCCTATCGTAATCAGTTTTATTTTATCTGGATTGACATTAGTGATCTATCATTGATCATGTCTCATCTTTTCTGGTTACCTTTGCAACTTTTTTCAGCTCTTATTCATGGTGATACTGCTTTTCTCCGCGGTTTTATCCAGGCTCTTTTGCATCTTCCTCAAGTCCTTTATAGACGAAGAAGGGTGCAGTCATTTACCAAAGTAAGTGATCACACAATTTTAGCACGATTTGTTAATTGACACATACTAATTCCCTCAGCAGTACCCGTAAAAATTTGTTATGATAAAAAAGTTATGAAGCTGTCAATTGTTGTTCCTGTTTTTAATGAAGAGAAGACTATCAAGGAAATCTTGGAGAGATTAGCTGCTCTTGATTTAGGTGGAGTTAAAAAAGAAGTCATCATTGTCAATGATGCTTCGACAGATAAAACAGAAAAGGAAATTAAAAAGGTTTTGCCAAAACATCCCGATTTTATTTATCGTAAGCATGAACAGAATAAAGGAAAAGGGGCTGCTGTCAAGACAGGTATCAATAGTGCTCAGGGGGATTATATTATTATCCAGGATGCAGACCTTGAGTATGATCCTTTGGATATTACTCGACTTCTCCAGCCTGTTCTTGATAAGAAAGCTGAGGTCGTTTTTGGGACAAGACTCAAAAGGCTGCCAAATTTTAGTCGTGATGAGAGGACGCTTCGCTTTCTTATTCAGTATGTAGGGAATAAAGGTCTCAGTCTGCTGACGAGCATTCTCTATGGTCAATGGATTACGGATATGGAGACATGCTATAAGCTTTTTCCTAAGAAGAGTCTGAAAGGTAAAACTATTCATGCCAAGGGTTTTGAATTTGAACCAGAAATTACAGCCTTGCTTTGTAAAAGTGGATATAAAATTTTAGAGATACCTATTAGTACAAACCCTCGAGGCTTTGACGAAGGGAAGAAATTGCGTCCGGTACATGATGGCATCAGGGCCTTTAGCGCTCTTCTCAAGTTTCGTTTTTTCAGATAGATAACGCAATCACTCTCAAAGATGAGAACAGGATGCTATACTAAATGATATGAAGAGGAGTGGTTTTCTTCTCGTTGTAATTATTCTTGTTGCTTTTTTGTTGCGCTTCTGGCAATTGGGTGTCAACCCTCCTTCATTGACATGGGATGAAGTTGCCTGGGGTTATAATGCCTACTCTTTGGGGATTGATGGTAAGGATGAATTCGGTCGTTTCCTGCCTTATAATTATCTTGAGTCTTTCGGTGACTTCAAGCCCCCGGTCTATGCTTATTTAGACATAATTCCAGTTAAAATATTTGGCCTCAATGAATTTGCAACGCGGGTACCTTCTGCTTTCTTTGGAGTGTTGAGTGTCATTGTTAGCTATTTTTTGGTTAAACGCTTGTTTTACAATTCCTCCCAGAAAGAAACCCTTGCTCTTTTTACCTCAGGTATTCTGGCTCTGTCTCCCTGGCATATCATGCTCTCAAGAGCTGCCTTTGAGGCCAATGTCGCAACATTTTTTATCATGACTGGAGTATGGCTTTTCCTTGTAGCGGTAGAGGAGAAACCTTGGGTACTGTCTCTCAGTGCCGTCAGTTTTGTTCTGTCGATATATACTTTCAACAGTACCAGAGTTGTCGCTCCGCTATTGGTAATTTTTCTTGGACTGGTGTTTGGCAAAAAACTACTCAGAATTAAAAAATATACAGTTGTAGCTATAGTAGTTGGAATACTTTTGATTGCTCCGATTGTCGGATTTCTTCGCTCTCCCCAAGCATCGCTTCGCTTTCAAGAAGTAAATATTTTTTCAGATAGCAGCATTGTCAAAACAGCCAATACAGAAATCGCTAACGATCATAATGCTTGGTGGTCAAAGATTATTCATAATAGACGAGTTGGTTACGCTGAGTCATTTCTCAAACATTACTTTGATAACTTAAGCATACAATTCCTTTTTATTCATGGCGATGGTAATGTGAAATTTTCGATTCAGGATGTGGGACAGATGTATCTATGGGAGCTCCCCTTTTTCATTGCTGGCGTCATTTTTTTGTTCAAAAAACGTGAGGGTTATTGGTGGATAGTCCCAATATGGCTGCTGCTAGCCATTGTCCCCGCAGCAACCGCGCGTGAGACGCCGCATGCTCTGCGTATTGAGTCCTCACTGCCGACATTCCAGCTCTTAAGTGCTTATGGCTTGAGTATGGCGTTATTTTTTCTTTGTTCTCTTTCGAAAAAGCGATATATGCTCAAAAATCTTGCTTTAGGAGTTATTGTCCTGGCAATTATGGGTAACTTTATTTATTTTTTGCATTCGTACGTTGTCCATTATCCCATTCAGTATTCGTCTGAGTGGCAGTATGGGTATAAAGATGCAATTGCCTACGCCAAGACGGTGCAAAATGATTATGATCAGATTCGGATAACAGATGAGTTAGGCAGACCATATATCTATACCCTTTTTTACCTCAAAACTCCTCCACAGGATTTTCGAAAAACTCAAGATGTGACGAGAGATGTTTTTGGCTTTGTCCATGTTAATGGATTTGATAATTATCGTTTTGGTAGTGATGAGATAGACAGAAATGACCCTACTAAAAAATTATTGGTGATAGAGATCCCTCGAAAAGTGCCAGGCAACGTTAAGATTCTTAAGACATTTAGGCTGTTGAATGGGGATCCAATTTTGGAGGCTTATACATTTTAAGTATGCTGAATAAATATAAGACCGGGTTACTTCTCGTAATTTTAGTTCTGGGAGCATTTTTGCGTCTCTATCAATTGGGTTCTGTTCCGCCGTCTCCTGACTGGGATGAAGCAGCGCTAAGCTACAATGGCTACTCAATTCTTCATACCGGCAGAGATGAATATGGTGCGTTCCTTCCCGTTGTTTTGCGATCATTCGACGATTACAAACCTGCTCTCTATAGTTATTTGACGATTCCAACGACTATTATTTTCGGCATGAATACTTTTTCAACACGATTGCCTTCAGCAGTTTTTGGGATTGTTACTCTCTGGATCGTCTATCTTCTGGTAAAAGAACTCTTCAGGAGGGAAGACTTAGCTCTTCTATCAGCCTTTCTTTTGGCAATCTCTCCGTGGCATATTCAGTTTTCTCGTATCGCTTTTGAGTCAAACATTGGCTTGTCGCTTAACATAGTGACAGCGTATTTTTTTATCAAAGCATTGAAAAAACCTTGGATGCTCTCATTTTCTGCTGGTTTTGCCGCGCTTGCGTTATATGCTTACCAAAGTGAAAAAGTTTTTACGCCGCTTCTTGTTCTTGCACTTGTATTAATTTATTGCAAGGAGCTTTTTAGAATGCCTAAAAAATTTCTTGCAGCTGGAATTATTTGCGGGTTGCTTGTTGCTTCACCAATGCTTATTTATCTCACTACCAATAAAGATGCGTGGCTTCGAGCTCAAGCAACGCTCGCTTTCGCCGATCAGACGTCTTTTTTACAAAATCAAGTTAAGCGGATTGCATTTGATCGTGAGCACAAGGATTATTTGGGATTAGTGCTCGATAATAGGCGCGTGCTTTTTTTAGTGACTGGGATAGGGGGGTATCTGTCTCACTACGATTTCAATTGGCTATTTATCAAAGGGGATATTGATAGACATCACGCTCCAGGTATGGGGTTGATGTATCTGTGGGAATTACCATTTTTGTTGATTGGTATTTATCTGCTAATTTTCGCCAAACTTCCTGACAGTAGTAAAAAAAGCAAGTATGTTTTGTTTGCCTGGTTCTTGCTTGCTCCCGTGCCAGCTGCTTTTACCAGTGAGGTGCCACATGCTGTCAGAACGCTTAATTTCCTGCCGACATTTCAGATTTTTAGCGCCTGGGCGATACTGGCAGTGATTGGGTGGGTTGGTAATTATCGTCAAAAATTAAACAAAGTATTTTCGCTCGGATTAATTTTGGCGAGTGTTGGCTATCTCTTTTTTGCTTTGGGTAATTTCGTTTACTATCTTGATCAGTATTTTGTTCAGTTAAATTATTTTGACGCTGAAGAGTGGCAATACGGTTATCAGCAGGCAGTGGCGTATGTCCAACAAGTTCAGGGAGACTATCGTAAGATTGTGGTCAGCGACAGTCAGCCATTTGATAAGTCTTATATCTTCTTCTTGTTTTATCTCCATTATCCTCCAGAGCGGTATCAACAGGAGGAGAAGTCCAAGGCGGGAGGATACGCGACGCACCAGGGTTTTGGCAAATACGAATTTAGGCCAATTCATTGGAGCCAGGAGACTGATAGAAGTGGTACTCTCTATGTCATGCCTTATAATAATGATAATGGTGGAACTCTTCTTAAGACAATCTATAATCCTGATGGTACGCCTGCCGTGCTGATAGTAAAAGGATGAAAAATCGAGCCATATTATTATTTCTAGTTATCGTATCCTTGCTTCCACTTCTTCCTCTTGTCCATTCTGGTCTCCCCATTACACATGATGGCAAAGATCATGTCGCACGCATTGCCAACTTCTACCAAAATCTTACGGAGGGAGTACTTATTCCGCGCTGGGCTGGTAATTTGAATTGGGGATATGGACATCCAGTCCTGATGTTTTTGTATCCACTGCCATCCTATATGGCCGCTGTTTTCCGTTGGCTGAATTTTTCTTTGATTGATAGTACCAAA
>DASZRR010000008.1:0-3246 GCA_035549055.1 Patescibacteria group bacterium
TTCCCGCAGTATCTGTGCTAACATACCGATACCAATTCCTGCAAGAATAGTAAAGATAAGTAAACCAAAAACAGGGTCAACTCCTAGTACCACTGCTCCTGCTGCCCCCGCAAATCCAATATGGGATAATGCATGGCCTGCAAATGTAAGTCCCCGAACAAGAAGAAAATAGCCGACAATAGCAGCAATAATTGCTACAAAAGTTGAGGCAATAAATGCATTTTGAATAAATGAGTATTGGAGCACATCAAACATAGAAATCAGTTCTCTTCCCCGAGAACAAATATTCTTCCTTTTGTATTTATCACTTCAACCTCGGAACCATAAAGCTCGGATAACTGCTTGCTGGTAATAACGTCCTGCGGCTTCCCTATCGCTGCATGCCCATTTGCCACATATACGACCTTATCAATCGTTGATAATAGTGGATTTACATCATGCGTAACAAGCAGGGTCGTGATATTTCTACTCCGAGCAATTTTTGTGAGAAGTGTAACAATTACCTGTGCATGAGAAATATCTAAATTAGATAAAGGCTCATCAAGGAAAAGTATTTTGGGATTCGTAAGTAATGCCTGAGCGATAAGAAGTCTTTGTTGTTCTCCTCCTGAGAGCTTGCCAACGGGCATGTCTGCCAAACGAAGCATATCTACTTCTTCAAGCGCCTTATCTATTTTTTTCGTTCTTTCAATATCCGGAAAGCCAATACCCCATTTATTACCATCAAGGCCAAACCCTACCACATCCCTTGCTCGCAGTGCTAAATCCGATTCAAGCGTTCTGTGTTGGGGTGCGTAGCCAATTTCATTGTTGCCTGTATGAGGTCGTTTTCCTAGAACCTTTATACTTCCTGATGTGGGTTTATATAATCCTAATAATAGTTTGAGGAGTGTACTTTTACCTGCACCATTTGGCCCGAGAATTGCGATAAATTCGCCTTCGTTTATAGAAATGGTAATATCATCCAAAATCGCTCTTCCGCCAAGCTCCAAATGCAATTTTTCTATCTCGATTATAGGGTTTGCAGGCATAGGAGGGTTACTATTCTGACGATCGGAGCGCATTTTCAAGATCTGTTAGTTGACCCATCATCCATGATTGATAGGTCTTGTTCTTTGGCATTGTCTCAGTGACTGGAACAACTGGAATATTCTGTTGCTTTGCATCATCGAGTAACTTTGTTGTAACCGGAGTAACAGTTTGCTCGTTATAAATAAGAATTTTTACTTTTTTATTATTAATTTGGTCGTTTGTCTTTGCCACATCGTCAGCCGATGGGTCATTACCTTCTGCAATTGCTTGTTCAAAGGAGAGTGGAGTGAGTACATTTAATTGCATATCCTGTGTTTGGTAAAGAAAGATAGTTTCTGTTAATGCCACGGGCGTATTTGCATAGTTTGCTTTTATTGTTGCCATTTTTGTTTGAAGAGCTTGAAGTGAATCATCAAATTTTGCTAAATTTTCATCAAAGACAGAACTATCAGCACTATCTTGTTTTTTCAACGCCGCGGTAATTTGGGCTGCAATAGCTTTAACGTTATCAACACCATACCAAAAATGTGGGTTATCTTCTAATTTACGAGTCGCAATAGAATCTGCCACTAAAACAATCCTGTTCTTATTCTTTGAGGCGGATAGTAGTTTATCCATCCATGTATCGTATCCATCACCATTTTCAATAACAATTTGCGCTTTGCTTACATTAATTCCATCTTGTACAGTTGATTCATATTCATGAGGATCTACATTAGGATCGGTCAAAATACTTATAACATGGGCACGATTGCCTGCCAACTGACTGGCAATATCGCCGTAAAAGTTTTCTGCTGCGATAACCTGAATCGTTGAACCAGTAGACGTGGTTGTGTGCTCTGAATGACTCAGAAGGTATCCTATTCCTCCAAGAATAACAATTGCGATAATAATTCCAATAACGATTTTTTTCATAGTTAGTTAGCTCTTTGCTGACAATCTTTACATAGTCCAAAAAACTCGAGACTATGTTGCTTGACGCTAAATCCTTTCTTTTTTTGAATATCTTTTTCAAGGTCTGAAATATTACAATCCGAAATATCTTCTATTTTGCCACAGTCCTCACAGATCAGATGATGATGATCATCGCCTGCCACTTCATAACGATACTTCCCTTCCCCAAACTCGAGTCGCTTGATCAAGCCTTTGTCCACAAAGGTTTCCAGCATACGATAGATAGTCGCACGATCTGCCACATCATGCTCTTCTTTCAGATGAACGAAAATCGCCTCTGCATCTGAGGGTGAATGAGTATCTTCCAAAAAACTCAAAACAGCCAAACGAGCGGGAGTTGCTTTTAAATCTACGCTTTGCAGGAGTGTACGTAATGTATCCATGAAAAATATCATAGCATAGATGCGACTAGTTTGCAAATACCCAGTTTTCTGATATAATGCGATTTAGTTGCATTTACTTGGTAGCTTAAAGCTGCTACTAAGAGTGACTGCAATGTCCATTAATAATGTACAAAATGTTCTTTTTCTCTCGTATTTCATTTGCGAAATACTCAATCGTGGGCTTTGAGTCCCGATCCGATCGGGGTTGAAAGCCCACGGTTGATGAGAGAATTAAGTCGTGTCCGCTTCCTCACTGCGTGAGGAAAATCGAAAAAGGAAAGGAGGTGATGTGGAATGTGTCAGGCCTGTGGTAATCCAAACCACAAGCCGGGGACGCCAGTCGGCAAGCCGACTGGATCCACCTCGATCGTTCCCAAGCCGAAGCCGTAATTAGCTCTCTCTTTGACCGTGGGCACTCTTTTTTGTACATCCGTCCTTCGGGATGGATGCATTCTCCACTTGCACTAGTGCAATGAGTTGCCATTCATCCTGAAGGACAAACTCATTGAAGTATGCCAGAACAATTTAGCTACCAACCACTACCTTCTGAGATTTCAACACAATCTCTTTCACCTGGAGTTACAGCCATAACTCGCGAACCTCGTATTGTGGTTATGTCTCCCTTTGAGTTACCTCACCAGACAACGAACGTACTCCCCTTCCAACACCGATTAATTACGGAACAACGTCAAAAGCCATCTTCGCTGGAGGATGAGTTTCAGCAAAAACTTAATAGAAAGTATGAAGTAGACGAGAATGGTATACTCACGCTCTACGGCCTAGTCAAAGTCGACGATGGACATGCAGCTGAGAAAACTGGTGAGACTCAGGTCTTGGATCTGGCCTTTGATATCTCCTCTCTCTCGCTTGAAACAAA
>DASZRR010000009.1:0-3658 GCA_035549055.1 Patescibacteria group bacterium
TAAGACTGGTCCAACTGTTCCTGATGAAAAACGACTCAAGGAGGATTTTCAACTGACATTTTATGCGCTCGCCGCAACTGAAGTAAAAAATGATCTTTTTCATCAATCTCCTGAAGATATCCAGCTTACCCTGTACTATCTTGAACCTAACAGGAAATTTTCGACTACCCGCTCTAGGGAAGAATTAGAAATTGCAAAGGACAAGATTCTAAAAAAAGTCGAGGAGATTCAGTTCAGTCACTTTGTCTGTAGTGGAAGCATGTTATGTAAAAACTGTGAATATAAAATGGTTTGTGGCCTAAACTGATTTGATCTTATAGTATATAAGTGGTATAATAGTAACTAGCTCGGGAAGAAGGATCACTAGTCGCCTTAGGCGACAGGAAAGTCCAGACAGAATGTATACCAGGGATGGAGCGTAAGCTCCGATGATAACCTCACAAGGCGCAAGCAATGTGGGGCCAAACAATGGTGTCTAGAGGTTTTACCCATATGTGACCTCTAGAACAGATCTTGAACTGACAAGATTTGAGAGCAACAGAGACGAGTGGGTATGAAACGGGTAATCCTCCCTGCTGCAACTTCCGATCGCTACGATATTACCAGTATACGGGAGTAGCAAAGTTTAGAAGGCATTCCGCCTAAAGCGGAGCGAAGTGATAGAAAGCATCACTACGAGAGAGATTGTGATTAAAACAGAATCTGGCTTACTACCTTCCCGAGCTTTTATTAACTACTTGCGCTGGCGTATTTTTTGAGAGCCCCACGCCAGGCTTTCAGACTGAGTCCCAAGAGCACTGTACTAAAAACTACCGCAATTATAACTCCCCTGACTGAAATAACCCCCAACAGAGCCTCTGTAGGAATCGTGATCAAAGCGGCTACCGGCAAAATAAATGTAAATGTAAAACTAATGGGATTTGGGTAGACTTTGAGTGGAATTCTCCCCAACTGCGTCAATTCTCGAAAAAACCAGATGGCATTATCTACTTCAGTGGTTACAATTCCAAGGGACAAAACGAAAATATGTAAAGACATCGCAATCAGCAAACCATTGAGAAGAAGTACAACATAGAGTAAGACCTCAACGAAAGTCACTCGACCCAGCTGACCAACAGCATAAATCATAAATGCGATGAGGGGAAAAAGTGTAATAAGGTCCAAAACATCGCTTCCGCCAAAAAGAGAACGAAGCAAAGGCGATATAGGTTTGGTTAAAGTCATATCAAAACTTCCGCTGACGATATAACTACGAAAACGATAAACGTCCCGCCATAAAAATTGGGCAATAATGTCAATAAAATTAAAAGTGAGAAAAAACATCATTACCTGCCAAAAACTATATCCAGCCAGAGATTTCGTCTGCGAAATAAGAATAAATAAAAATATGATAAAGGATACAAAACGAATTATTTTACCCAAAGTAAAAAGAACTACACCCAGACGAGATGCAAATGCTATTTGGGTCAGCTGCCCAGTAACTTGTAACCAAAGTAGAATATATTTTTTCATATTAAATACCCTGTGCAGTATATGCATGTAATCCTTTATTCCAGACCTTCATAGTAACCACATACATTATTGCTATCCATACCACAAGAGTCACCTCGCCCCTGAGTAAAAAAACACCATCAAATTGTCCTAAATATATTTTGACCGGAAAATAGCTAAGTGATGAAAATGGCAGAAGTTGAAAAATAGTGAAAATTGGCCTGGGTAAAATATCTAGGGGAAACATTCCCCCTGAAAGAAACCCAATAACTGAGTAAAAAATAAATCGTGGACCCCAACCTTCATTACTCCAAAATCCAATGAGGCTGATTAGAACACTGATAAAAAAATTAAGCACCATAGCCAAGAATGTCGTAATAAAAAACAAGAGAATAGTCACAAGGTTGTGCTGAAGATAAAACGGGATATGAAAAATAATTACAATCAAACTTAACTCGATCAGTGAGAAGGTTACATTCATAGCTTTGTCTCCTAAATCCCTCGCAAAATAATATCTGAGATAAGATAAAGGTCTGACCAAAAAATTATTGAGTACCCCTTCGTTGATCTCCCCAGCAATTGCTGATGTTCGAGATGAGAAAACTATATCACTGACGAATGCAGAACCAATGACATAGGTCAACATCATTGCCTGCGTGTATCCTAAGAAACTTCCATGAGCAGGGACAACAAAAAGCCAGAGGAAATAAGTAGCCACCAGTTGCAACAACTCACGCAATCGATAGACAATAAAGCTCGTACGATATGTTAAGGTCTCATCCCAGGTATTCTTGGTAATCTGCCAATACTTTTTCATCTCTAACTACTTGCACTGGTATATGACCGTAACGCATAAAGCCAAAACTTTCTAGAAAGAAATAAAACAACCACCATAACTCCAAAACAAAGAAAGATTTGGTCTGTCCCCAATTTTTGCAGTAGGATTGCTGAGGGGCGTGATGCAACAAAGGTAAGTGGAAAAAATAGTATAAAAACATAGATTGATACTTCACGAATTATCTGTTCTGGATAACGAGTAATTCCACGAAGAGTATAAAGCAAATCACTAATATTTGAGATTCTTGGAAACCATACTGTAAGAGTCATTGCCATAAACCATATGCCATAGAGAGTAAGTAATCCCATCAGCAATGACAGACCTGCGATAAAAAGGCCGGATATTGTCAACTGTGTTTTATAACTAAAAACTAAATAGAGAAAAAAAAGTACACCAATAAGACTACGCAATAAACTACCGTAATTAATTTTTTGCAGACTAATAAAGAACTGCTCGTTAATTGGCTTAAGAAGAAAGCTATCAAGTTGCCCTAATTCTGAATATCTCGGCAGGAGATTCAAATTTCGTCCAAAAATACAGTCATAAATCCCTACAAGAACGCTCTGTGCAGCTACAAGGATAAGCAAATCCTCTCTTTTCCATCCAGCAACGATACTCACTCTTGAGGTAAGGAGCAATGGTCCAATGATAGAAAAAATCCCCCACGTCAGACTTGAAATAAGAGTATTGATAAGATTCATACGGTATGCATGAAACTCAGCGAGATTAACTACGAGAAAACGCCAATATGTTTTTAAATACAACTTCATCTATTATCGTCCTACACCGGTAAAGTTATACAAACCTCTTTTCCAGAGAAAGTCATAAATAACTGCTAATACTGCGATCCACATTACTTGGACTCCCAAAACCATAATCCCCTGCATTATATCTAACTTGCCTTCAGCTAGAATCACCGGATAATAAGCAAAATACGCAAAAGGCAAAAAGTGTGTTATCGTTTGGAGAATTTGAGGGTAGAATTCCAGAGGCATCAGAAATCCTCCAAAAAGTAATATGAGAACTTCAACTATCTCCTGCATCCCACGAAAATCAGTAAACCAAAATGCACTAATTCCTAAAATCATCTTGCACAAAAAAGAAACAATGTAAGCAAAAACCATAGAGAAAATAAGCAAAATAAGTATAGGGGGAGATGTCGTAATAGAAATCGGGACGTGAAGAGCAAACAAGAAAAATAGCAAGACAACAAAACCCATGGCTCCTTGAATCATTCTCCACCCCAACTCCCCAATGAAGTGATCTACAAGATGAGAAAAGGGCTTAAGAATGTAGTTCACAAGATTTCCTTCCTGAATCTCAATTGTT
>DASZRR010000010.1:0-17608 GCA_035549055.1 Patescibacteria group bacterium
GCCTGTATTGTCTGAATGGACGATGACATCATTCATCGTCAGGTTGGGTTGATACTCATCGTTCCAGGTATGAATTTCATAGCCCCCAATTGAGACTGGCCCACTACAAATATCACATCTGGTATTGGATTTGACGAGTCCTTCGTTAATCGCTGCTGCCATGACCAAAGGCTTGAAAGTGGATCCCGGTTCATAGGTATCGGTGATAAAACCATCTTTGTAGTCTTCATCGTCAAATTTATAATAGGTACTTGGATCAAATGAGGGATACGACGCCAGGGCCAGAATTCCTCCTGTCTTAGGATCCATCATTGCAGCCATTGCCGAGTCAGCCCCATACGCTTCCATACCTTTTTTCAGCTCATCCTCCATGATGTATTGCAGCACGCGATCAATATGAAGTGTCAGATCTCTTCCATCGACTTCACCTGAGGTATCAGTGAGTTTGGCAAGAATTGGATGACCAAGGGCATCATGGATCTCTGTGGCGACGCCTTCTTTGCCCCGTAGCAGCCGATCGTAGTAACCCTCCAAGCCAAAATAGCCTTTCGGATCGCCATTGTCATCTTTGCCCACAAAGCCTAGGAGTTTGGCAGCCATCGATGCCTCAGGATAAAAACGCACTGATTCATCATTAAAACCAACACCGGGTAAATCCAGCGCGTCAATTTTGGTCTTGATAGTATTGTCAACATTATTACTGAGTGCTACCCAGAAGCGATTCAAATTCAGCAATGCTGAGATACTAGCTTGATCTTCGGTCAATATAGGAGCGAGTAATTCGGCAGTTTGCGTCTTGTCTTTGACCTCTTTAGGATTGGCAAAGACGATATAGGAGAGCTTGTTGGAGGCAATGGGAAAGCCGTCAGATGTCCGTATCTCGCCTCGAAGCGGATTGAGTTTGATTGTCTGACCATACTGTGACTCACCCAGAGCGGATAACTCGACAGCTTTTACAACCTGCCAATAAAAATCACGGCCCAAAATCACCAAAAACAAAAAAATGAATGCAAAAAGCAAAAATCGATAACGCCACGTCATTGTCGAGCAAGAGGTAATGGTTGCGTAACGACAAGCGGAGACTTACTTTGCACGAATCCCATCTCTGATGCTTCAGACGCAATTGTCGTAAGTGCTGAAAGCGTAAGTACTTGTTCTCTAATAATCGTATTTTCTTTTTTTACACTTGCAATCTGGTCCTCTATCCTGCTCAACTGAATTCCTGTCGTCGAGATGCTGTTAGCTGCAATTACTTGCACAATTGATAGTCCGACAATTATTGCGATATTGATACCTATAAAGACAAATGGTTTTTTCATAGTTTTTCAATTGCCCGAAGTTTTGCGCTCCGAGCTCTTCTGTTCTGAAGTACTTCTGATTCTGATGCTGTTACAGGCTTAGGCGTCAGGATTTTCCCTTTTTTCTCTTGTTCTAGTGTTTGTAAGGTCTGCTTTACAATCCGATCCTCAAGCGAGTGGAATGAGATGACTACCAGTCTTCCTCCTGGCTTAAGTAAGGCAAAGGCCCTTGGCAAGGCAGTCTGTAAAACATACAACTCATCATTTACTGCAATGCGTAGCGCCTGAAAAACTCTCGTGGCGGGATGAATTGCATCATGATTATGAACTGTCCTCTTAATTAACTCTGCCAACTCATCAGTACGCGTAAAAAATGCACGTTTTCTTTGTGTGATTATTGCCTTGGCAATCTTATGCGCATATGGCTCCTCGCCAAACTTACCAAATAACTCAACGAGTTCTTTTTCAGTCAGTCCATTGACCAGATCCGCAGCTTTGACCTGTAACTCCTCACTCATTCGCATATCCAGTGGCCCCGAGACAAAACTAAATCCTCTCTCCGAGGTGTCAAGCTGGTGACTTGAGACGCCAAGGTCGAGCAAAACACCATCAACTTTGTCAATCTTGTGCTCTTTAGCGATCTTTTCAATCTCTCCAAAATTCCCGCGTGCCAATGTGAGACGATCTTTGCTCTTTACTCCCAGATCAATAGTTTTTTTTGTAACGTACTCGATAGCTTCTTGATCAACGTCAATCCCCAACACGCTCGCACCTTTCGCAAGCATTGCCTCTGTGTGTCCTCCTCCACCCACTGTCCCGTCAATATAGACTTTGTCAGGCTCCACTTCTAAATATTGAAGTACTTCTTGTAAAAGAACTGGTACGTGATAGTTATTCATGCCCCTCCGATTTGGTCAGGTTAATAGTAAGTAACTCGATACCTTTAGCTATGCTTTCTTGTTGTTTGACCCATTCTGTCTTACTCCAAATTTCGATGTACCGTTGCACCCCCACAAATACCACCTCGCGCTCAATCTTGGCATACAGTCGTAGGTATTCAGGCATTAAAAAACGACCTTGTTTGTCAAGTTGTATTTCAAACGCATTTCCGAAAAAAAATCTCTGTAACTCGCGTGTGGCTTTGTCAGTAAAAGGCATATTCTTCGTCCCCTCCAAGAGTGTTTCCCAATTTCGCTCACTTACTACCAGCAAACATTTATCAATCCCTTTTGTCACTATCAACGTTCCACCCATTTCCTGACGGAACTGTTTGGGGAAGGCAGCTTGGTTTTTGATACTTAATTTTCCTTCTACCTGACCTGAAAGCATAGCTTGTCAATGTACACTACCGATCACTACTTATCACTACTTTAATCTATTTTGCATCAATCTGATAAGGTTGTCAATAGGATTTTTCACAGTGTAGTGTGAAAAGTAGACAGCTAACACAACCTGTAGAAAAAAAGGGAAAAAACAAAAAAAGAGGAATGCTAGAAATTGAGGGAATCTTCTACTTGGTAGACTTTGCCATCTGATTTGGTGAGTTTGAGCAAAAGATGCACACCAGTCACGCCTTTATCATAACGACACGTACCGCTACTGCAACTACCAAGATCGAGCAATTTTGATTCATAGGTGCTTTGTGTGCCATCAAGCGTATCCTCACCCGCCACCCCACGCGTGATACGACCAGTACCTGTGTCCTCATCATTTTCGCCTGTTGAGTCAGCCTCATAAGAGAGCTCGTACTCCAGATGAGTGATTCCTGAAGCGTTGTTCAGCGTAAATTTGACCTGATGATTACTCGAGGCTGAAGTGATCTTGAGCCCGACGTCTGAAGGAGAAAGCTTGGGGATATTCTCATCGAGATTTTCTGATTGAGTAGTAGTATTTGATGTGGATGGAGATTTTTTAGTCAAGAAAAAAACACCGCCTGCTATAAGCAAAACGATGACGACGACCGCCGCAATTACGACTTTTTTATTTTTCACTCTGCCTTTATTCTAACAACTTCGGGTTGGGTGTCAAGAGCTTGGCGTGGGAAAATTATCCCTCTTTGCGGCAGAATAGACGCAACCCTTTCTTTGGTAGACCTCACTATATTCCCCACTCGTTCTCTCACACCATTTCTGGCAACGATTGGATTTTCATACATATGCGAAGGTGCAGTCAAAGGATAGTGAGCACGTAATGCAGCGGTTCTCTGATCAACAGCTGATTGGAAATAAGGATTAATCACCCCAAACCAATACTCATCACTATGTGGCAACTCTAATTTCTCAGCATTTTCTCTGACGAGTTGGGAGAACTCTGCTTTCTTTGTATCTGTCATTCTCGTAGGGTCATCACGAGGTAAAGAAGCTTCATCACGAAGCGTCCCGCGTAAAATAAGGCCTTGTTGAATTCCTGAACCGAGGGGAGAAAGGTTAGGGCCATCACCGGCAAAAAAATCAGCTGTAGCAAAACGATCTACCGGTCTTTGCGAATCATCAAAAGAAAATGGTGAATTTTCTTGAGTCACTCTATTTATACTAAACTATTCTGCAGATGTTTTACAAGCTCATCAATTGAAATGCGTTCTTGGCTAGCGGTGTCGCGGTCGCGGACAGTTACGGTATTGTCTTCCAGACTAACAAAATCGACTGTGACGCAATACGGCGTTCCGACTTCATCCTGTGCCAGATACCTTTTGCCGATATTGCCTCGCTCATCCCAGACGACGATGCCATCAAGGGTTTCTTTGAGAAGTCTATATACTTCACGAGCCTTTTCCACAAGCTCTGGTTTGTTTTTAAGTAACGGAAAAACAGCCACCTTATACGGAGCAATCTTAGGGTTGAGCTTGAGCACAATTCGAACTTGTTCTGAGCCTGCCGAAGAATCTTCAACATACGCATCAGATAGGACCATGAGGAACAAACGGTTAATGCCGACTGCCGGCTCGATAACATAGGGCTTGATCTTCTGATTGGTCTCTGGATCAACAATAGTCAATTCTTTACCTGCATATTTTTCATGTTGGGACAAATCATAATCCGTGCGATACGACAGACCCCATAATTCCTTAAAACCGAAAGGAAATTGGTACTCCAGATCTTCAGTTCGCTGACTATAAAATGACCTTTCTTCATCAGTATGTTCTCTCCAACGCAGATTATCTGTAGCGATGCCTAGTTCAAATGTCACGAACTGCCACATGTAGTTCTTCCATTCATTGAACAACTGCTCCCAGTCACTTTTCTTGGGATCAAAAAAATATTCAATTTCGCCTTGCTCAAATTCGATCGTACGAAAAACCGAGTTGCCAAGGGTGATTTCATTGCGGAACGATTTACCAACCTGAGCAATACCGAAGGGCAAACGAACTCGCGTAGAATTAACCACGTTGTCAAAATCCACAAACATACCCTGTGCCGTCTCACCACGCAGATACGCCAAGCCCTGCTCTCCCTCAACAATGCCCAGATGCACTGGGAACAAAAGATTAAACTTACGAACTGGCGTCCATTCTGTACCAGGATTGTCTTTACATTTTGGGCATGGGATGTGAAAGATCTTAATAAATTCTGTCATTTCTTCAGGCGACCAGCCCTCAACTTTTTCTGTCTCAAACGCCTGAGCAACTTTTTCGTGAGTTAAGACAGCGTAGTCCTTATTCGCTGTGTCGACGTCTTTGTTGAGGCTAATCCAGTCCTCCAATAAGTGATCTGCCCTGATGCGCGTCTTGCAGGCTTTACAATCAACCAACGCGTCAGAAAATCCAGCCGTGTGGCCTGATGCCTCCCAGACTTTGTGATGGGAGATCAAACTTGCGTCAAGCCCGACCATATCATCTCGCTTCTGGACAAAATATTTCCACCAGAGATTTTTGATATTGCGAAGAAGTTCCGTACCAACTGGTCCATAATCATACGTATTGGCCAGACCTCCATAGAGTTCAGAACCTGGATAAACAAAACCACGCCGCTTGAACAGTGCATTTAATTTTTCCATTGTTACTTCACTCATGAGCGTATCATAACAGAAAATAACCCTTACGAAAAGTTACAGAAGACAGCAATTATTGACGCGCTTGTAGCAATCCCTTACACTGCAAAAAGTACATGCGAAAAAAATATAAATCGCTTCCGACAGTCCTTACTGGTATTGCCTTCTTCCTCGGAGCTCTTCTTCGCTTTATCTTTCTTGATCGCATCCCTACAGCCGTTGGCAACGATGAGCTGCAGTATATCCTCAGTGCCCGTACTTTTTTTAGCACAGGCACCGATATCACCAGGACGATTTCTGTTTTCTCCCCTTTTCTTTTCCACTATCCCGCAGGCATCAATCCTCAGGCAGAACTCCCCTATCTCATCCTGACGTATGGTATCGGCCCACTCCCGTTCAGTCTTTTCAATGCCAGAATCGTAAGCGCACTTTTGAGTATCTTGACCATCCTGATCGCTTATTTGATTGCCAAAAGACTATTCAACCACGCAACAGCGATTCTCACAGCCTTTGCTTTCGCTCTTAATCCCTGGCTAATCTATATCGGCAGGACTGGATATGAGGCGACGTATGCGATGTTTTTTTATCTTCTGGGAATTCTTGTACTTCTATTGGTAAAACGTAAAAAAATTATTCTCTCGCTAGGTATTTTTCTCTTGGGTTTTTACTCCTACATCGCGACCAAACTCATTTTTCTTCCATTGATTGGCATACTCAGTTATTATTGCTATTCTAGCAACAAAAAAGACAAAAAATATTATGTCAGTCTTTCTCTTATCGCGCTTCTTTTCGTCTTAGGTTTTGGCCTCCTCATTCAGTCCAATCCTCACTCACGTCTTGATGAAATTCTAACTCCTTTTAGTCAATCGATAAATGACAGCGTCAACTCAGCCCGCCTTATGACAATCTCCACACCTCTTACCTCACTTTTTATCAACAAACTTACCTTCTATCTTTATGTTCTGACGAGCAAACTCCTCAATGCATTTTCACCAAGCTATCTCTTCCTCACAGGCGATCTTTTTTTCTCACTTTTTCGCCAGGGACTTTTTTATCTGGTGGATAGTATCTTCTTATTCGTAGGACTTATCGGCCTCTTTCAAAAAAAACGCCGGGAATTTTATCTTTTGAGTAGTCTATCCATTCTAAGCGTGGTTCCCCAACTTCTTCACGTCCAGGAAGCAAATTTCACCCCGCACCTGACACTTTTTATCCCCTTTTTGCTTTTTATTATTGCTTATGGGATCAATGAGATACTAAATCTGACAACAAAAAAATTCCATGTTCCTCAAAAATTTTCAATTGGAGTTGTCGCTCTTGTCTATGTTCTTTTTGTGGGAAATTTCTGCATCATCTACTTCTTCCAGTTCCCTCTCCAAAGTTTTTTTGATTTCCCAGTACGCGTTATGAGTCGCTATGTCGGTTTTGCCCAAGCCTCCAAGCGATCAATCCTGATCATCTCCGCTCATAGAAATGATATCGTTCCTGAAATGCTCTTTTATACCAATAGTCCAGCTAAGAAGATACAAACCATTATTGCCCAGCTCTCTTCCTCATCACCTCTGACTATGGGCTCTTTGCACATCACAGACTGTGGAGGATTTCCTGAGAAATTAGACACGCAAACAACCTATATAGTTGACTCTGTCTGTGGTATCCATACAGCAACAAGCGCTGCAGCCTTTATCACCCACCTCAACGATGGAGGGGAAGTATTCCGGATCTATCAGGACCAACTTTGCTCTGTCTATCCCCTCAAACGTTATGCAGACCATATTACTCTGACACAACTTAATCTTGACCATTTATCCTTAGAAGAATTTTGCCAGACGTTTATCGATAGCAGGAATTAAAGTTTGACGAAAATGCGGTGACTTTTGAGCTTACGCTCAAGAATATTCTCAATAAAGTGATGGGTATCCAGTTCGGTTGAAGATGCTGGTCTTTTGTGCCAAAAGCCAAGCAGACTGAGGAGCTCTACTTCGAAATCATGAATGGTGAATACTATCTCGTCTCCCTGCATAAGCGATAACTCATTTAACGTATCCTTGAAGAGATCAAAAATGGCAGCCTGTTCTTGTCCTTCCGGACACAATCCATCAATCAGCTCACATATGTGGTAGGCAAAGCCCACTTTCTGCAAATCATTTTTGATCTGAGCAAAGCTGTTGAGCATTTGTGCCTCAACCAATACAGGCATCCCTGCAGCTTTGTAGAGTGAAACGGTAGCGTAATTGAGAAGCTCGATGTGCGAAGCGCGTTTGCTGGTAATTCTTCGAACACCTGCAGCCTTCAGGCTGATCTTGCCCATGTCTCGTGTATACATAGTTACAATACGATCAGCTTCGTTTACGTTATGTCGTTTGATAATAATACCTTGAGTTTTGAGGTTGCGCACGATGGAATTAAAGATTTACTTTTACTTTTTGATCAGTACTCAGATCGAACTTCTGCACAATATGCCCATTGGTCGTGATGGTATATTCAGGTGCATCTGTCCCCGGCTGCTTCTGGATGAGAAGAGGCAATTGCCCATTCTGAACTTTGAAAGGCAAGGTATAGGTTAGAGTATAGGTCGTAGCGCCGAGCGGTCGAACCGTAATGAAACTATCAAAAACAGTCTTTCCCAACTCATCATAGGTACTTACTTTGACTTCATTGCCTTTACTATCTACCAACTTACTACCTTTAGGTACATATACCCGAATCCAATCACGATACAAGGCATTCAGACACAAATCGCCGTGCTCCAAATTACAGTCAGAAGGCGCATGCGTATCTTTATAGTTGATCGTCACCGTCTTGGTGATAGTACCGTCACTTTTGACACTATAAGCATCGTCTACTGTCTGATCGATAAAGAGGTTGGTCTTGGCTCCACTAAAGTTAGCCTCATTGATGTGCAGATAATCTCCGTCAAAAGGAATTATTCTCCCCGCTGCTTGCAGAGATTCTACTCCTGATTGTGCATTGGTGTCATTAAGATCAAAAAGGATGTGCTTTTGATGCGTTTGGGCGAGCATTGACTGGAAAAGAGGTCCCCAATAAACTTTTGGTGAAGAAGACAGAGCCTTACTCATCAGAGCTGAAAGCATATCACCCAAAAGTCCCTTGCGATCAGTCTTTATATATCCGACTGGTCGAGAAATACTATCCTCAAGAGCATAAATTACTTGCGCACAGTCACAACGAGAGTCATTGTCTGTGGTGAAAGTCTGCCCATCGACATTAATTTGATTGTCCAGAACTTTAATTGTCGAGGTTAAGACATAGGTATCAATTGCAATAATGCCATCAACATCAACTCTTTGTCCGGCTTTATTGTAAAGAGACTTAAAAGTCTTCATCGATTCTATAAAGTCAGGTGAGAGATTGCTGTCGCGAAGATTAAAAGTATAGACTTTCGGCAAGTATTTAAGAATTGGCGCAGGAGCTGCAGGCTTGTTGGGGATTGAGTCATCAAGCGTATAGATATCGTCAGACCGATCTAAGTGGATCACGCCCTTATCCAAAGTAAAGATAGCATAAGCTGTAATAAAGCCACCAGTCGGACGCAGTTCTTTATCATTTTGGAAAATAACTAAATACTTTTTTGGCTCAGATTCCCCCAGAAGAGAGGGGAGGACTTTAATCAAAGGGCGCGCCTGATCGACAAACTCCACACTATCGTCAGTAAGGCTTCTGATCGAAGTCAGCTGAGTTTTGATCTTTGAGCCAAAAAGGAAAGCAGGATAGTGATTTGGATTGACCTGATCGACCTCTGACTTAACCTTCACTAGACTTTGATTGATCTGATCAATCTCAGGCGTAATTTTACCCATTGTCAGAACGGCTGTCTTGATACGGTCTTCTGCTGATCCACCCACAAAACTTCCCTGTCCTTTCAGACCCAAAACATCAGCATACGGCTTGAGTGCATCGACGACAATCGCTGCTGTCTTGAGTCCCTCGGTACCTGCATTGACTAAATGCGAGGCATCGTTGTAATAGAAATTAGCAATCGGGACAAAATGCAGGTAACCTAGGATACGCATCTTATTTTGCGTATCCTGCAAAGCAGCTTGTGTCTTAGCCAATTCATCTGAAGCAGCTGAGATGTTTTGTTGCTTAACAGCAGCTTCTAAAATCTTGGCTTGAGCATAGGTGTGCTTAGCTGAGGTCAGAACTGAGAGCATCGGCAAAATAAAGCCAAAAACCAAAAGAAGAACAAAAACTACTGCGGCAATACTAATTGCTTTGATATTCTTGCTAAAAAAAGTTTGACGTTTTGCCTTGCGTGCCATACTAGGGGGTGGTGTCATTGTATCATTTTTCAGATCCAAATCAATTTTTTCAAATCCTGGCATATTCGTATGATACGAGAGGAACTAATACCTTGTCAACTTGACAATAACCCATCTAACGAGCTCCTTTACCAGTAAACATGGCAGCAGGTGTTGCAAGCATGATTTTAAAATCATTCGCAATTGAACGCTCCCGGACGTAGTCAGCATCCATCTCGATTCGTTTGTCAAAGTTGATTTCACTTCTGCCTGAAACCTGCCAGAGTCCAGTAACTCCTGGCTTGACTGAAAGCACAATTTTTACGGCGTCGCGCGTCTCCGGATATTTCTTCTGCTGATCTCGCAGTTCATCAGGGTAATAAGCACGTGGGCCTACCAGACTCATGTCTCCAATGAAGACGTTAAAAAGCTGCGGCACCTCATCAAGTGAATGCTTGCGGATAAATCTGCCAACTCGCGTGATACGTGGATCATTTTTAAGCTTGTAACTCCCCTTCTTGTACTGCTCATAAAGACTCGCTAACTGCGGGTCCTCTCGCAGAAGATTATGAGCATTGGGCACCATGGAACGGAACTTATACATCTTGAACAACTTGCCCTCCCGACCCACACGAGCAGGCGTATCAGCCAACACAGGTCCTCGGGAATCAACTGCGATTGCGATAATGACTATAATAATAATTGGCGAGAAAAGGATTAAGAGGATGATAGACGAAATGACGTCAATTGTTCTTTTTATAAATTCATATAAACCATTTTTTTTGATCTCAGTGTACGGCATGGCTAGGCAAGATGCTCGTGTGAGGTACCTTTAAGGTTTTCAACTAATTTCTTGATCTTAGGTACAGAACTTTTGGGACAGACAAGGAGCACATCATCAGTATTGATGACAAGCATCTCCTCAAGATCAATCCCGACACAGAGTTGATCTGTATAGTTAAAAAATAACGCATCCTTGGTATCTTCAAGAAGAACTTTCCCCTTGGTAATGTTCTCATCTGTCGTCTCTGCCAGAGCCTCTTTGAGAGCATCCCATGCACCAATATCACTCCAACCCAAATCAGCCGCAATGACAAAGACATTCTGCGGTGACATTTTGACCAAAATTGCATCATCAAAACTAATTTTTTCTAAAGTAGGATAAATCTCTGCTAGCTTAGTCTCAAATTCATCTGTCTGAAATGATTCCTGAATCTGGCGTAATTTCTCATACATTTCAGGAGCATAGTTCTCAAAAAGCGAGACGAGAAATCTTGGAGTTGTGACAAAATAGCCCAAGTTCCAGACAAAATTGTCCTGATTGAAAAATTGTTCAGCTTCCTTCAAAGCTGGGCGGTAGCGTAACTTGGTAAAAGTATAGACCTCTGCGCCATTTTCTTCCTTCACCTTCTCCCCTAGCTCAATCCACCCCAAATTCTGATTGGCAAAACGTGGTTCTTGCGCGATGAAGACAAAGTTAGCTTTGTATTTGGTAATACTCTCTTCTGCCATACGCAGAATATTTCTAAACATGACCAAATTCTTGACAAGGTGGTCACTCCATAAAATTGCCATCGGTTCGTCTGGATGAAGCTTTTCTAAGATAAAGGCATTGAGACCGATTGCAGGTCCAACATCGCGCATACTCGGCTCAAAGATGAAGTTCTCCTCAGGTATTTCCGGCAGCTGCGCCATCACTGTTTGCTGATACTGCTGACCTGTAGCAATATAAATATCTTCAGGTTTGAATTCAGGGATCAGTCTATCAATCGTCTGCTGCAGAGTTGATTTATCACCGATGATTTGGCCGAACTGTTTGGGAGTATTTTTGCGCGACAGTGGCCACAACCTTGTACCAACGCCACCTGCAAAGACGACAATTTTCATAATTCTTCGTAGATTCCCCTATTATAATGTTATTTTCTGCTTTTGCAAATCTCTGCAATATAGGTAGACAATCTATGCTTGAACTGCTCTTTGGCAAAAAACTCTGCCTTTCTCCTCAGGATCGAAGGTTGAAAAGAAATCGTCTGTGACTTCTGAATAGCCTCTATCATATCTTTAATGGTTTGTGTCGGAAAAAGTACGCCTGTCACACCATCCTCAACGATATCCAGCGCACCTCCTTTACCAAAGGCTATTACTGGCTTGCCAAATCCCAAAGCTTCGACCATCACGATACCAAAATCCTCAAGTCCCGGAAACAAAAGCGCCGTCGCATGCTGATAAAGGTTGATCAGCTCTTCATCACTTACGGCTCCCAAAAATTCAACTGTTGGCCCAGCTATCTTTCGCAGACGTTTGAACTCAGATCCAATACCAACTACCTTAAGCGGGAGACCTAATCGTGTACAGGCTTTAATTGCCAAATCAACTCTTTTATAAGGAACAAGGCGAGCTACAATTAAATAATATTCACCCTTATTTTTTTTCACTGGTTGCGAAGCGAAAAGATCAACAGGCGGATGGATAACTACAGAATCGCGCCCGTAATAATTCTTAATCCTCGTTCTCACTTCCTCAGATATCGCAATGAAAAAATCCGGACGGAAAGAAGCTACCTTATCCCATGTTCGTAAGTATGCGACAGCAAGAGACGCAAGACGTGAAAGCAAAAAACTAGGAAAATAATCGTTATGCCCGCTCCAGAGATAGCGCGTTGGCGTCAAACAATAACAGATATGCAGAGTTGAAGGCATGGTGAGAATTCCCTTTGCCGCTTCGCTTGTGACAGAGATAACGAGATCATACTCAGCAAAAGTAAATGATTCAAAGACGCATGGCATCAGGAGGGCAAACCATTCATGGGCTGTCTTGGCAAAGGGAATTCTCTGCAGAAAAGAAGGTTTGACAACAAAAACATCTGCCCAGCCGGCTTTTTTGGCAGAGTAAACTGATGTATAAAGAGGAGCCTGCGGAAAAAGTTCATGCAAAGCCAGGAGGACTCTCTCTGCTCCTCCCCACTTATTGACCCTGTCGTATACTAATGCTACTTTCATAAATTTTCAGCGTCGCGCGCGCCATCTTTTCCCAACTGAACTGTCGAGCAAGAAGCGTGCCTTTTTTGCAAAGTTGCGCAAACCTTTTTGGATCTGACTCAACAATTGTCCGCATCTTAGCAGAAATATCTGCGATATCCAAAGGATCGAAGAAAATTGCCGCATCTTTCGCCACTTCTTGCAAAGAAGGAATCGCAGAGGCAAGCACCAAGCTACCGTTGGCCATAGCCTCAACTACAGGCAGCCCAAAACCTTCCATGAGTGAGGGAACTACTGTCGCCAGAGCATGTGAGTACAGAGAAGCCAACTCCTCATCATCAACAAAGCCGGTAAAAACCACGTTCTTTGCAGCGTGGGCATAATTCTCAAGATCTTGCATAAAATGATCTTTCTTACCCACAAAAATGAGCTTTGTCTCAGGACGATTGAGTTTGAGAAAAGCATCGACCAATCGTTTGGCGTTCTTATGAGGATAGACATTGCCAACATGTAAGAAATAATTACCATAGGTATTGGCACGCTGCCTCTTTTTCTCTTGCAACGAAAATCCTTCATAAATTACCTCGATTTTCTCAGGCGTTACATGCAAATGATCAATAATCTCATTTTTGGTCGCCTGCGAAACAGTAATAATTTTTTGGGCTTTACGTGCTGCATCTGCAATCACTGCTTTATACGCAAGTAATTTACCATAGTAGAATGGCCTGGGAAGAGTTGTTGCCTCGCCCGTGGGAAAATGATGCAAAATAAGATCATGAATCGTTACGACAAATGGTTTTCGATACAAAATTGGGATGGAAAAATAGGTAAAATGCATTAAATCCAGCTGCTCCAGATTGAGGAGGGAGGGAAATTTTCTCTGTTCTGCCAGAGAGTGCCAAGCTATTGGAGTAGAGACTACCTTCCAACGGGGATCATCCAACATCGACGCAATTTCATTATAGTTCTTGGGCAGGACAAAAAGGACATAGTCATTCGTCGTGTCAATTTTCTGCAACTCTTTCACAAGATTGCGAATATAACGTCCGACTCCTGTCTCATCCCAAAATCTAGCATCGATCCCAATTCTCATGTATCTCCCTTCACTGCTTTGTGATAAACAGCTTCCAGGTCCGAAGCAATAACAGACCAGTCATATTTTTTCTCGACTGCTACCCTGCTCGCTTTGGAAAGAATTTGATAATCTTTCTTGTCTGAAAGAATGTGGAGTATCAACCTAGCCAATTCCTGAGGTGTATCTCCAACCAGAATATCTTTGTTCTTTGTCACTTCAATTCCTTCATATCCCAAAGAGGTAGTCACTACGGGTGTACCCACAGCCATCGATTCGATAATTTTATAACTCGTTCCTCCTCCTACTCGGATCGGAGCGAGCAAAATATCAGCCTCAGAAAAAATCTGCGGAGTGGGCTTAGGATTGTTATCATCAAACAAAATCTCGTGATCTTGGCCACCAAGATCTTTGAGGCTTCGTGGCATATTTCGACCAACTATCCAGAGTTTGAATCTCCCTTTTGCTTTGAGGAGCGGCCAGACTTCTCTGATAATAAAACTGGCTGCGTCTCTATTTTGTATATAGCTATAATCTCCAATAAATAAAATTGTTTTCAAACGTGAAGGGAAATTTGGGTCAAGCTGCTTGAGTTGGAATTGGAGCATATCGACGCCATTTGCGACCACAAAACAGTTTTTCATATTGATTATTGCTTTGTCTGCCTGAGAAACAGCTACCACTTCAGTTGCTCTCTGCCATGATTTCTCCTCTGCTTTTTTAATTTTTTGCACGTCAATTTGCAGAAGTGGTCTAAGAAAAAATGGCGCATTTTGGGCGTATCGCTGATAGATCAGATATTCAATATTATGTTCCACTAGAACAATTGGTACGTCAGTCTTGGGAACATTCTGAATTACATAAAATGTCTCGACGTGAATCAGATCATAGTTGGCAGAGGCTAATTCACGGGCAATCGCCTCACGCATCAAGGGTAATGTATGCCCAGTAATCAAAAAAGGCTCAGACAGCAAACCAGATCGTAAAATATTTTGGAGACTCCATTGTTTGCGCCTGGGAACGGTAATTACTTTCTGACAGAGCTTTGCTAGCATAGCGAGATCCGCCTGCGTCTGCTTTGGTCTCATTTCACAAATCAGGGTGATCTCATGCTTGTCTCGTAACTGTTTGATCAAGTTATACAATCGAATATGCCCACCATTGTGGAGAGGATAAGGCAAGTATGAGGCGACAATCAATAATTTCATGGTTTTTGGTGAAGATTAATGAGCATATATTCTTTCGTTTCTTTAATGATTTTATAATCTTTTCCCAGTCCCTCATCAACTTTAGTCGGATTGGCAAGAACCAGATAGTCAGCGCCCATTTTGATCATTTGGGGTAATGGCTTTTCAAAACTTGCCCAGCCTTTTCTTTTGGTCTGATAGAGAAATGACGTGTCTCCATCATAAAGCGCGATTACTTTCGCATCTTTCGGTGTCACTTGATCAACAACCTGTCCAGCAATGACAATTGACCAATTGTTGATATTGAAATAATCTCTTACCTGCAACCAACTCAAATAAAGACCTGTAACGGTAAGCAAAACTAGTAATATCTTCCCCAGGTGTAATTTCTGAAGTGGCTTCATCTCTAGCAGGAATTTAGTCCCCAAACCAAAAATCATGGCTACAACAGGCATGATGACGATCTGATAATAATCGTGTTGTACATTGCCAGTTGCGATGACACAGACATAGGCGACAGCACTGAGAACAAAAGCTCCATAAACTATGGTAGCCTTCTCAAAACGAAGCTGATAAAGACCGAGAGCCTGGAGGATCACTAACGTATACCCTGAGATGAGTTTGGTCAACCGCTCATACCCCATCCAACGAAAAAAAGCAGGGCGGAAACGAATCCCATTTCCATTGAAAAGCCAGGCACTGGCAGGAATTCCTTCTGGATACTTGCTAATCCACATTCTCCACGCAACAAATGGCGCTAACGCACAAAGGGCAAATAAATAGAGTTTGAGTTGTTTGATAAATCCCCACCCGAATCTTTGATAAATCATAGCAAGAAAGACCAGGCCGTAAAACAGACCATATGGTTTGAGGAGTACTGAGACCGCAAGAAAAATCGTCGCCAACAAAAGAGGTAACCACCGCTTCTTCTTGTCATCTAGCCAGAGGTCAAAAAAATATATTGCAGCCAAAAGTGTAGCTACCATTGAGGTATCAGGCAATATCGTCCGACTATAATAGATATCAAAAGGCAGAAAAAGATAAAAAAAAGCAGCGCCAAGTCCTGCTATACGGCCTGAATACTTACTTGTTAATTTAAAGAGAAAATAACTCCCGGCCAATGAGGCGAGGATTGAGACCAAGCGTCCCCACTCTTCAAGAGTCAAAATACCAAAGAGCTTAAAGAGCCCTGCCTGCGCGACATTATAAATGGGGAACTCGACAAATCGATAGCCATTGGGATTATCCAGTCCCGAGGGGACATTGGAGAGGTCGTCAAATTTTGGATGCAATAAGTCAAATCCTTCAGTTACAAAATTACGAGAAACAGCCGATGTATCTGCCTGACGCCATGCGTGCCAGTCAGCAATCGGATTATTCAAACGATATAGTCTTACGACAAAACCGAGAACTAAGAAGACAAGAAGGATCCTGGCTACTGTTTTGTTACTTACCATAAGAATTAGTCTTGGCTTTGGAAGTAGGAGTTGGAGTCGGGATTGCTAACTCTAACAAAGTACCATCCTTATCAAATTTGAAAGCCTTGGCACTCTTATTCTCTTGGATTTTAACATTCGCGTCTTTCTCACTCACGTTTGTAATGACAGTTATCGGCGTATTCTGGAATGAGAACCACAAAGCATCTGGCAAACCAACCGGGAAAACCCAGGCATCACCATACTTAATGGGTATATTAATGAAATAGAAGGTGGGTTGTTTTGGCAGACTTCCTGGCTGAGAGTAGGCAGTATTAAGACTCACTAAAAAATTATTGGTAATTTCGCCTGCTTTTTGCCAATCTTTATTGATCTTCTGCAGCTGTATTATTTGACCAAAGATATAAACTCCTACGATAAGTACTACCACGATACTTGCTACGACTTGTTTGCGGATCCTCATCGATAGCTTCTTGAGAAGATAAGCCATAATGAGTACAATCCCCGCAGAACCTGTATACACATAGCGAGGAGTAATATTGCCAAGTCCCAAGAAAGGCAAAAGAGGAATAACAAAAAGTGCTAACGATGTAAGGAGAAAGCCTCGTTCAGTAGCGGTAATCATCTTCGCATATTTCATAAGCAAGCCGACAATCCCAGCCGCAATGAGTACCAGGATGATTCCTGATATAACCAGTGAGTGGGCTGCCTGCAAGCGCAAATTAGCATAGATAGGCATGAATACCGGTCCAATGATAGTTATCATGACATATCCAAAAAGATTACCTATGATATTGAATGGCAGTTTGCTCAGGTTATAACTATAATCCCCCTGGAACCAAACGCTATGAGACGCAACCCTCATATAGTAATAGATGCCAATCGGCAGGAGCAAAATCAGATAATACCATTTATGCAGCGGTTTTTTGAGCGTTTGCTTGCCACTGACGATTAGATCATAGGCGATAAGCAAAATTGGTCCAGTTGTTCCGAATTCATGAAAAAACATCGAGAAAAATGTCCCCAAGACAGAAATGAAAAAGAGAAAGACTCTCTTTGTATCTCTCCAATAGACAAAACTAAGAAATGAAAGCAGCAGCAAATTAGTCGTGACCATATGTCCAGTTACCGAAGACCAATAGACAGCCTCAGCGTGTACACTGAGAGTGAGGAAAAGTAATCCCGCGATAAAGCCAAAGACAGAACTCTTGAGTAACTTTCTAGCAATAAAAAGTACCAGAATGCTGGCAGAAATATGCAGCAAAAGATCAACAACGTGAAAAGGAAGGGGAAATAATTCAAAAATAGGATACGCAAGGAAAAAATAACTCCTCGTCCCAGGTCGATAGAAAAATCCTTGAGAATTCGTAAAGTAGCTCAGAATTGTC
>DASZRR010000011.1:0-4745 GCA_035549055.1 Patescibacteria group bacterium
CAAAATATCTACTTTCGGTCCATAAAATGCTCCTTCTCCTGGTGCTTCAAAAAACTCTGCTCCAGATTCAATAAGTACTTCTTTGAGCATTTCTTCAGCTACATCCCAGTCGTGGCTATCTCCCATGAATTTTTCGGGTCGGGTACCAAAGCGAAGTTTATAACTGAGCCCAAATGGTGCATACATTTCCTCAATCATTTCCATAATCCGTCGGAACTCATCTTTGACCTGTGCCATAGTCATAAAAATATGTGCATCGTCTTGACGAAACATCCGTGTCCGAAAAAGACCATTGAGTGTGCCTGAGAGCTCGAACCGATGCAGTACGCTTGTTTCGGCAAGACGTAAAGGAAGGTCGTGGTACGAACGAGTTTTGTAGTCGAAAATGTTCATGGCATTGGGACAGTTCATTGGTTTGACGCCAAAGACTTCAGACCCCTCCAGAACTTTGTCAGACTCGCCTCGGATATAACTCATGGGAGATAAGAACATATCATCACGATAATGGAACCAGTGGCCGGAGGTTTCATATAATTCTTTTTTATTAATTTGTGGTGTTGCGACTTCTTGATAATCAAATTGTTGATACTTAAGTCGTGCAAAAGCGTAAAGACTATTGTAAAGGGCAAGACCTTTCGGCAGCCAATAAGCCATACCTGGTGCTGTTTCATTAAAGATAAAAAGTTCTAGCTCGCGACCTAATTTTTTATGATCGCGTTTCTTGGCTTCTTCCTGCATTGCTAAATAATTATCAAGTTCTTGTTGTGTTGGGAAAGCTGTTCCATAAATACGAGTTAGCATTTTGTTTTTTTCGCTCCCCCGCCAGTAGGCTCCAGCAATGGAGAGGAGTTTGAAGGCTTTGATATCTTCATGAGGATGCTCTGTGTGACCGCCACGGCACAAATCCTCAAATCTCCCAGCTTTGTAGAGTGTGATCGGCTCACCTTTGGCAACGATTTCGTCAATCAGTTCGAGTTTGTAAGGATTGTCCTTATAGATTTCTCTTGCTTCTTCAGGTGTGACTCCCCGATGAGTGAACTCAGTCCATTCTTTGAGCGTGTCCGCCATTTTTTTCTCGATTTTTGGCAGATCTGACTCACTAATAGGTGTTGCGAAGTCAAAATCATAGTAGAAGCCGTTCTCGATCGCTGGACCAATGGTTACTTTCGTATCAGGCCAGAGCCTGAGAACTGCCGCAGCAAGAAGGTGTGCAGCAGAGTGACGAAGATTATTTAGGTGTTCGTTATTATTCATATTAGAATGTCATTCCGAACTTGGTTCGGAATCTAGTTAATGAGATGCTGAAATGAATTCAGCTGACAATAACACTATGCCAACTATACCAGATTTAGCCTCATGTTTAAAGATCTTAATACACGAGTGCAAGTAACGGTAAGATACTTGGTGATTTAATAAAAAATTCTGCTTCGTCTTTCACTTTTTGTCTAGTGACTACGCCGCCAAATCCGACAAAGGTCTTCACGACGGG
Organism: Patescibacteria group bacterium; assembly: GCA_035549055.1. Taxonomy (GTDB): domain Bacteria; phylum Patescibacteriota; class Microgenomatia; order Levybacterales; family UBA12049; genus JACROF01. The sequence continues at coordinate 1,490 of DASZRR010000011.1, forward strand.
TTTGGTGGCCAGATCAGTGACGCTGTCGCCTATGAAAGCAACGCGCTTACTCCTGCCGATGACTTGAGCATAGGTAGCTTTACCAGTACTTGTGGCTAAGGGACAGCCTAGATCAATGCCTTGATAGTCTCCAAAACTATCATAATACACTTGATTCGCCTTGATTTGCTCTCTAGGTATTTTCAAGGTATCAGCTAACGGATATAACGCATCCGAAAAACTGCCTGTTATGAGCCAGACATCTAGATTGAGTTGTTTAAGAACACCTATGACATCCTCAACTCCTTGAGTAAGTTGTGAACAATAATACTCACCGACTCGCTGTAATTCTTTACGTGATGGTCTGATGATGTCGAGTTTTTTACTAAAAACTGATTCCATAGGTACTTCCCCATTCATCGCCTGATTTGTCAGATTTTTCACGTCTTCCCCTACTCCTTTTCTTTCAGCCAGCCAATCTATACCTTCACAGGTGACTAGCGTGCTATCGACATCAAAACAAACAACATCATAATTAAGCATAGGTATTGTTTCTCCTTTCATATAACTACAAAAAAACCTCCCTTTCAGGAGGCCTTGATTGTCCACGACAATATCAACCTCCTTTAGGAAGTGATAGGGGTTTGGGACATGATGTAATATCTTTTCATAGTTAATTTACTCTAACAACTCATTAATTTGTTGTCAAGCGATTAGCGAATGTTGCTGTTATTTTTGATGACGAACTTGGTCACTTCTGCGGCAAAACCCCCAATAAAGGGAATAAAATTGACATAGTGAGATAAGAGCGTCAGAAGAGCGATGACTAAAGAAATTCCTACAGTTGCTCCCAGCGCCCAAAAAATTCCGCCGATAAAGTTGTTGCGAATAATTTGCTTAAGCGTATAACGGAATGAAGCTTGTTCAAAATTTTGTGGGTTATTTTTTGCCATAGCTATAATCCTAACTCAGAGCTTATACTTTGCATCGCCTCAAGTGCAATAGCTACAAATTCAGTCAGAGGAATATTGAGTTTCTCTTCACACTTCTCAATCGACTTGCGATCCGCGCCTTTGGCAAAAGAGCGCTCTTTGTAGCGGTTCATGATGAAGTCAACTGTTACTTTGTTGATCTTTTTTTCAGGACTGACAAGTGTTGCAGCAACGATCAGTCCCGTTAGCTGGTCACAACAGGCAATAGACCAGTCCAAAAGTGATTTGGGAAGGATGAGCGTCCTTTCGTAGTTGTGAGCTTTGATGGCATAGGCAATATCTTCAGGAATCTTGTCGCCTTCTTTGTCGATGAGTAAGACACCGTGAATTTCTGGTTGGCCTTTGCACAGATCATAGTCTGCATCATGGAGAAGTCCGGTGATCCCCCATTTTTCTTCTCCGGCTGAAGAATATTCAGGAGTGTTGAGGTAGAAATGTCTATAGAGAGCACGCATCACGGCCTCCGCCGCGAGACAGTGTTTGATGAGATTGGGATTTTTGAGATATTTGGTGAGTATCTTGTACGCCTCATCACGATTGAAGATAGCTGAAGGTTGAGGTATAGATTGAGGAGCGGTTTGATCCATGTGATTATTGTAGCAAAAATGTTTGAAGTGGGCCCGAGAGAACTCGAATCTCTGACCTGTCCGATTGGCATCGGACCGCTCTAACCAACGATTGTTTTTATATAGCCGTCCTTGATGATACTTTCAAGTATCTTCTTGCTTTTAAAAGATTTGAGTTTCATTTCAATCTTCCTAGCTTGAGTTAATGATGAAAATTCTTGATTGAAAACGAGAATAAAGGGTTTAGTCAGGCTAGTGTAGGTAGATTTGCCTGCATTATGCTCTTCAAGTCTTCGAGCTAGATTGGTTGTTGAGCCGATATAATACCGAGAATTGTTCAACGATTGAAGAATATAGACAAATGGCATACTTTTGTGGATCCAAGAGAACTCGAATCTCTGACCTCGTCAATGTCAATGACGCGCTCTAACCAACTGAGCTATGGATCCTGACCTGTCCGATGGGCTTCGGACCGCTCTAACCAACTGTTTGCTCCGATGAATTTAGAAATTCCATCGGAGAGCTACGAGCCCTGAATCTGATAATTCTACCAAATTAATTCAGGTCTAACAACATCCGCAATGATTATTATAGGTCGATATGCTATAATCTCTTCATTGATGAGCGAGAGACAGCGTGTGCAATCTATAGGTTTTGACCATGAACATTCTCCAGAATTTTGCATATTTTGTGAAATCATAAGAGGTCAAACTGAAGCCAGCATTATTGTTAAGGATCTAGAGAAAGGTGTAATATCTTTTATGGATTTACAAGGCTATCCATTGGTTTGTCCCATAGAGCATGTAGATAGCACACCCGAAAGCCTCAATCAGAATGCTGATGTATTAGCAGAAGTAAGTAGATTAGCATATAAGTTAGTTCCACTTGTCTATGAGGCATTCTCAACAGATGGAGTTAATATTGTGACAAACTTGGGAGAGTCAGCCGGTCAAGAAATTCCTCATATCCATACTCATGTCATTCCTCGAGTACGACATGATAGAAGAGTTCAAATGCTTCGAGTACCTAATCTTAGTCGTCAAAAGCTAGATGCAAGGGCAGCACAACTCCGTGGCTTGTTAAGTGACACTGAGTTCTAATTGCTGATAGATTACTCCACTCTGATTTAATTGAGGTCTTTCATTTACTCTAGCCTCTGCATTACGTAGTCTTTTTTCAAATGACCTCCACTCAGGGATGACTGCTCTGTGTCTTTTTTTACGCTTAGTTTTTTGCTCTTTTGCCATTTCCGTTAACGTATGTTCTTCGATTGCATTCCACATATTTGATGGGTCATAGAGAGCGAATGCACCTGCACTAATATGATTAATAGCTCCTGAGAAGTGTCCATTCGACATTTTTTCAGTGTTTTGGACAAGGACTCCAAGATTTCCAGGGTTATGGTCTTCACTTTCTATTTCGTCGCAATCTTGCAGAATCATATCTTGTACATCAGCGCGGTAAGGCCTTATAGCATCAAATAGCGCTTCAGACTCTTCAGGAGAGAAGTCGCCGATTACTGCGAGGTCAATATTGCTAGGGTCTTTATGTTCAGGCCTTTTTACAAGCCCTTTTGCAACTGAGCCAAAAAGAAGTACAGCTATTTCTTTATTAGGATTTATATCCTTCCATTCTTCAACGATTTTATTGCTTGCATCGTGAGCAATGGCTAATAATTGATCTCTTCTCTCAAAATTTATTTCACCCATAAACTCTCTG
>DASZRR010000012.1:0-3362 GCA_035549055.1 Patescibacteria group bacterium
AGTACTTTCACTTGATAACCAAAACCCGATTGCTATACGCAACCTTAAACGACTCAGCGGTGGAGTGAGTAACACCAAAGCTGTTGCTTTTTCTCCCTCATATGTTAGCAATCTTTTTATCGAAGAGCCGGGCAAGACAAAAGTTGTTGAGTTACTAAACGCCGCAGATAAGAAAGTTATTGCTCCTCTTCGATCAGGTGAAGCTCTCCAACTGACGATCAAAAGAATGAAAGTTTTTCTCTTGGATCAAAACAAACAATATATTGGCATGCTTCCTGACGATATTGGACGTCGATTGATCCGTTTTATGGGCGGCGGCAATACGTATGAAGCATACATTAAGTCAGTTGATGGCAACAAAGTAACTATTTTTGCCCGTGAAACCAAGCGCGCAGTTCGTTTTAAGAATCAACCTTCTTTTCTCCCGACTGAACGACCGAAGCTTTTTAATACGCATCAATCTCATCAGGATAAGAGAATGCAAGCCAGAGCTAATGATCTAGAAGATCAGGAAAATACTGAAGAAGAAACATCTCAAGACGAGGAATGATCACGTCTAAAGAGAATTTTATCCTTAAAAAGCTCCTTTTGGGCATCTCCTATTTCCCGCAAATGCTGGACATGACGAAGCGATCTATAGGCCAAAGCAATAGATAGAACGATCAAAATAACAAGAACAAATAAAAACTGCATTACTTCAATAAATTTTTAACCTGGTCCTGTCCCACAACAATGATTATATCAGAGAGGCCTTGGTGGGAGGTAGATTGGGCAGGAATGTGGAGTAAAGAGCTCAAATGCGAACTCGTATAGCTTTTCTCCCCGACGTAGATAAGACTTGATTTTTTATTGGGAATAGATGAGTTAGTTACTGATATAACATTGCCTCCCAGCGCATCAAGTGCTGACTCGAGTCGTGTACCCAAGCCATTGATCTGAGTACCATTCACAATAGCGATTGTTTTGTTTTCCTGCATAATTGTTTTGTCAGAGAAGAAGTTTTGTGCAAGTTCCAGCGACTGATCGTGAGGAAGATGCAGCGTCGCGTCCTCTACAGTATTGTTGGATAATCCACGAGTTGCCAACGCTAACCTCACTAAATCATAACTATTAAGGTTGGTCTTAGCGCCTCGATGTTGAAAGGCTTGCCAAAAGTATTGTGAAACATTCGATACCTGCGAAAATGGCTGCGGTAACTCGACTGTAACGTCAGTGAGGATATCGACGGCTCCTCGCGCGGCATCAGGCGAGGACGCGCCTCTCACACTGACATGTGCAGGAGGCGTGTCATTGGGATGAAGTGCTAGCAAATCCAAATCATTTTTATAGACAAAAGAAATAACAATTGTATGGTTGGGATCATATTTACTGGTTCTCACAAGCTGAATCAGTCGGTAGGTTAAAGATACGACAATAGCTACTACAACTAGCAAACAGAATAAGCGTAGAATTTTCAGGCTGTTTTTCGACTCCTGAGATTTGTGTTGGACTCGCATGGGCAGAAAGAATTGATTGCATTACCAATCATTATTTTTTTTCTTTTTTGAGATTACCTCAGGCATTACAAAAGTCGGAGCCGAGTTCATGGGAAGTCCCCCATTCCCCCTCTCTTTATCTTTTTTAGGTTTTTTCTTTTCTCCTTTGAAGTATCCTTCATTTTTTGCCATAAATAATCACCTCCAGTAGGTATTATTATACATTACAAGCTCTTAGTTTACACGATTGGCACAAGATGATCAAAAACTGATTCAAGTTCTTTGGGCAAGGATGCAGTAAAGGTCATAGCCTCTTTTGTCTCAGGGTGTTTGAACATGATTGACGCAGCGTGCAAAAAAACTCTCCCCAAATATTTTCTATCTTCGCGTTGTGTTTTGCGCCCCGCATAGAGAAAGTCCGCAAAGATTGGATGACCTAAATACTGAAGATGCACTCTGATCTGATGTGTCCTGCCAGTCAAAGGGTGCAATTCCACATACGTCAGGACTTCCTTCCGCTTATCATTAAGGCGAAAATAGCCCTTCACCTGATATTTAGTCAATGACTCCCTGCCTCCTGCAACGACACCAAACTGCCGTCTATTCCAGGGAAGCCGACCAACAGGGACGTTAATCTCTCCACTCTCCGGGACGACTCGACCATGGGCAAGCGCCAGATATGTCTTGGATACTTCTCTATTTTTGAATTCCGCTTGCAAAACAGCAAAAGCCTGTTTTGTCTTAGCAACGAGAAGGATGCCTGAAGTCTCTTTATCAAGCCTGTGCACAACCCCAGACCGCTCCCCGAACGCATTGTCATCTTCCTCAGTATCTTCATCGTCTTGAGATGAGATTACCTGTGCAGCCGGAGTGAGATGAAGGTACTTCTCAACGAGATCCTGGAGAGTTTGCTGATGAGTTGTAGTCTCAGAGCGATTGACAGTAATTCCGGCAGGCTTATTGATAACAAGAAGCGAATCGTCCTCAAAGATAACTGATAAAGTTTGCTCCATAGTAATATTATTTAGAAAAGTGATGCTCACGTTCCTGGAGTATCAGTATCACAAGAGCAGCAATAAAAAGGAGTACAAGAAGAATAACATCCACTTGCGTGAGAATCGTCAACCAATTTTTGGTTCTCACAAATTTGGCCAACAGATTGGTAAATGAGAAAATAAGCAAGAAGAAAAACCCCAGGCTTCCATCCTGGATTTCCCCCCGAATATTCAAGGGCAACAAAACTTTGACGAAAAAAAGAAGCATCACAATATAAATAATAGGCAATAAAATGCCGACAAAAAGATCGGCAAAGTTGTTGAGCAATTCATAGCCAAAAAAACCAAACGGCAGTGACGCCAAAAGTGCCATGGCAAAAAAATCAAAAATTCTTCCGTTGGGTAATTTTTTCCTCCGATAAGCAAAAACAAAAGCTGTCGCGCCTGCAATTCCGCCCACGAGAGAAAGTCCCGGGAAATAAGGGAAAAGAAAAAAAACTAATGGATTAAAAAAACCGCGACTTGGATGTAATATGAGATATACGATACGGGATGAGAGTAACCCAACTCCAGCAGTATAGAATGCTAGATTAAAAAGCGCTTCAAGGGTGACATTTTTACGCACAAAAATCAGATCTTCTTTCGCGAGCACGTGAAGACTAAAAAGGAAAACTACCAAACAAAAAATAAGAACCAATATCAGTAACTGCATTTAAAAATCAAATAACACTCGTGATAGCCCTAAGCCAAGAAGAAAAATACCAATACCAATGATAACTTTATCAACACCAAAAACGTCGGCAAAACTCCCAACGATAAGAATTGGAATCAATGAAAAGATACCAACCATCGCATTAAGTACGCCATAAATTTTACCACGAAACTCGTCTGT
>DASZRR010000013.1:0-11265 GCA_035549055.1 Patescibacteria group bacterium
ACACACGACCGGAGGTCGTGACTCGGGTTTCTGATGCTCGCAATCAAGGAGATCTCTCAGAAAACGCAGAATACGTAGCAGCGCGTGAGGAGCTTTCATTTATCGATGGGAGAATCGATGAACTTGAGGAACTCCTTAAGCAGGTTTCGCTCATTGAGGACGGCCATCATGCTAATGGCGGGTCATCAATCGAATTAGGATCTGAGGTAACGCTTAAGGTTGATGGGAAAGAAGAAGTCTATCGTGTGGTCGGAGAATGGGAAGCTGATCCTGCTGAGAAAAAGATCTCGCATGAATCTCCTTTGGGAAAAGCCCTGCTTGGCAAGAAAATCGGTGAGAACATCGAGGTTGAAGCTCCAGCAGGTAAAATTAACTACACAATTGTCTCCGTTGCCTAATAAGCGTATACTCAGCGTTAGGACATGAAAGTTCAAGAGAATATGCCTCTCTCAGATATTGTTTATTATCGCATTGGTGGAAAAGCTCGTTTTGTCGTCAGGGCAGTGACTAAGGATGAGTTAATAGAAGCGATACGGTTTGCAAAGAGTAAGCATCTTGAGATACTCATTCTCGGCTTAGGATCAAATATTCTTCTTCCAGATGAGGACTTTCCAGGTGTTGTTATCGTGCTTGCAGGCAACGGTACAAGTTTTGCAATGAGCAATGATAGCCGTATCTCTGCATTTGTGGGTGAGACGATGGATGATCTCATCAAGTTCGCCTTTGACCACTCTTTGCTTGGACTTGAGTGGGCAGGTGGTTTGCCAAGTACCGTTGGAGGGGCGATCAGAGGCAATGCTGGGGCATTTGGTACTGAGATTAAAGAGAACGTTCTCTCTATTGAAGCAGTAGATACAACTGATCCCCAGCTAAGGACAAAAACATTTTCCTTAGCGGAATGCAGATTCTCATATCGAGATAGTTACTTCAAGCAGCATCCTGAATTAATTATAGTTTCGGCCTTATTTGCTTTACAAAAAGGTACTAAAGAGGAAGTTTCCAAGGCCAGAGAAATTTATCAAAAAAATATTGACTACCGCCAAACACATCATCCGATGGAGTACCCCTCCTGCGGGTCTGTTTTTAAAAATATTACTCAGTCAGAAGAGGTAGAAAAGATTTTATCTATCTGGCCTGATGTGAGAGAATTATCGCATAATAAATGGCATGACAAAGTCTCGATGGGGTATATTATTAATCGTTTAGGTTTTGCTGGTAAAAGAATAGGGGGAGCAATGGTCTCGCCCAAGCACACCAATTATATCGTCAATGTCGATCATGCTAAAGCACAAGATGTCAGACAATTGGTTGAAGAGATTAAAAGTTCTTTCGAACAGACCTTCGGCTTTTCTCCAGAGCCAGAGTTAATGATCATTGAAAATAATTTGGCTTGACAAAAAAAAGATTCTGAGCAATAATATCTTTTTATAACCTATGCAAACACGAATTGTTAACAACAATACTAAGAAGAACCACTCGTAAGAGGGGTTCTTTTCGTGTTGTAGAAATAGACCCCTCCAAGGAGGGGTTTTTTAGTTGAAAGAAAATCCTTCTTTGGAATGAGGAGGTGAAAGAAATTATGTTAGAACATTTAAGAAAAACAGATGGACAAGGTTTACAGCTAAATAACCTTGGAGTAGATTTTGGTCCGATTCATGCTGCAATTCAGCAAGAAGGAGCATTACTTCATCCTAGTATGGAAGCCATGCAGGAAAGTTTTGCTGCTGGTCTAGCTGTAGCTCATACTGAGGATGTCGATGGGAGACAAGTTGCTGTGGGTTACTCACGTCTTATTCCTTTATTAGGGGAAGAGCAGATACAAGAGTTAGGGTTGCCTGCAGAGTTCCCTTTATTAGCAGAGTTAGGAACAGTCTTTGTCTCTCCACAGTATCGTGGCCATGGAATGGCCGAAGGGTTATATCGTGAGCTTTTCGGAAGGTTTAGAGAGTCTATGCAAGGAGGCAGACTATTAGTTATCGGTACGACTAAAACGGCTAAAGTCTTGCATCAGTTAGAGAAACTAAGGGATATGGGAATTAATGTCCATGCGGGTAGACATACAGAGTTTCCTAATCTCGCTCCCGTGACATGTGTTTGTAATCCAGACTTTGGTTCAGGATTTCAACATGGGCCAGACTGTTCAGAGAGAGTAACGGAATCAGATGCTCAGCGTATTCGTGAAGCTTTACCAGGTCGAGGCGTCATTATGCTGCGGGATGTGAGTAATGGTGATCCATCTAAAATCCCATGTACTATGTTTGTCTCAGATAGAGCTCTGGCAGCTTCTGCTGATAGAATGATATCTGAGACGTATGGCATGCCGACTGCTCAACAGATTTTTGTAGATCGATTAGGAGGAATAAATTATTATGCATAGTCGATTAACACAATTATTTTTAGAGCTTGTTAGAATAGATAGCCCTTCAGGGTATGAGGACATGATGTGTGATTTTATTAAAAATTACCTTACATCTTTAGGCCTGTCACCTATCGTCGATAGCTATGGCAATATTGTGGTCAGAGTAAGGGGGGCTGGTGCACCAGTCCTCCTATCTGCCCACGTTGATACAGTTGAACCAGGAAGAGGAGTTAAACCAGTTATTAAAAGCGGAATGATCTCTAGTAAAGGAGAAACAATATTGGGAGCGGATAATAAAGTAGGGGTTGCGATTATTTTAGACATACTCCGTGAGATACAGGAAAAAAAATTATCGACTAGGAGTTTAGAGATAGTATTTACTCGCTCTGAGGAGGTAGGTAACTATGGTGCGGTCAACTTAGATTATTCACTTATTTCTGCCAAGCAAGGCTATATTTTTGACAATCCAAATCCAGTAGGAACAATTATTACAGCTGCTCCATTTTATAATCGTTTTGATATCATAATTACTGGTCGTTCAATACACGCCTCCAAACCAGAGTTGGGAATCCATGCCTTATCTATTGCTGCGCAAGCACTCCGAAACATTACACTTGGAAAAGTTGATAAAATCACAACTGTTAATATTGGCGCCATTGAGGGAGGTCATGTTCGTAATACAATTATGGGTGAACTAACGCTTCATGGAGAGGTGCGTAGTTTTAAAGAAGAGAACCTGATAAAAGCAACGGAGATGGTTACTTCAAGTTTCAGCTCTGCTGCAGACTCATTTGGGGGAAAAGTAACGATAGAGGTTGTTAGAGAGAATGGAGGATATCAATATAATCGAAAAGATAAAGATATTCTGAATACACAAAAATTTATGAATAAAAGAGGGCTAACATCAATACTCAAAGAGGACTGGGGTTGCTCGGATGCCAATATCTTTATCGATTATGGAATACGAACTATCAATTTAGGAGATGGTTGTATAGCAACACATACAGTAGATGAGAGTGTAAAAGTGAAAGATATGCAAATATTACAAGATATTATTTTGGATCTTATTCTAAGTCAAGAGGAGTAGTATAATACACCTATGTTTTGGGCGGATAAAGTAGCACAGGAAATTATAGCATCAGGTGAGTACCGGCCCTTTTGGGTCGATGATATGAAGACTCCGTCAGGAAGGGTACATGTGGGTGCTCTGTTAGGAGTCGTAATTCACGACCTGGTCTACCGTGCTCTTAAAGATGCAGGTGTTGAGGCGACATATACCTATGTTTTTGAAAATCATGACCCCATGGATGATATCCCTACCTATTTACCACGTGAGAAGTTTGAACAATATCTCGGCATGCCCCTTTTTGCCATCCCTTCCCCAGTTGAGGGATATAAAGATTTTGCAGAGTATTATGCGCATGAGTTCAAAGCAGCCTTTAATAAGATCGGTAGCCATCCAGAAATACTCTGGACCAAAGATTTGTATACGAGTGGCAAAATGAACACTGCCATCAAAAAAGTTTTGGACAACGCCGAGGAAGTACGCAAAATCTATAAGGAGATGTATCACAAAGAGATTGCCAGTGACTGGTACCCCTTCCAAGTCTATTGTGAGTCATGTGGCAAAGTTTCCACGACTCGTGTCTACAATTGGGATGGCGAATTTGTTTATTATCGTTGCCCAGTTGACGCCACAACGTGGACTAGGGGCTGTGGGTATGAGGGTAAGACTTCTCCTTATAGCGATGCAAAAGGTATGAAGGGAAAAATGCCTTGGAAGGTAGAGTGGGCTGCCAAATGGCAGGCCATTGGGGTGACGATTGAAGGTGCGGGTAAAGATCACATGAGCAGAGGTGGATCTCACGACCTAGCCAGTCTGATAGCCACACGCGTTCTTGATTATCCTGTTCCCTACTCTGTTGGTTATGAATTCATGCTCATCGGTGGTAAAAAAATGTCGTCTTCCAAAGGTAGAGGATATGCGGCAGCAGATATTGTGACGATTTTACCTCCTGAGTTGGTGCGTTTCCTTATAGTCAAAATGAACATCCATCAACAAACGAACTTTGATCCAGCTGAGGGGGATACAATCCCTCATCTTTTTGACGAGTATCAGGAATATGCTTCTCATTATTTTTCAGAAGAGAGGGATGATAAAGCGCGCGTCTTTGAGCTCTCGCAAGTTTCAGCTCACGTCAAAAAACCTCCTAGCGTCCGGTTCTCAGTTCTTGCACAGTGGATACAGATGCCCAATATGGAAAATAAAATTAAAGAAGAAGGGCTTGAAGAATGGGCAGAATATGCTCGTATTTGGGTTGAGCGTTTTGCATCTGAGTCAGAAAGATTTACTGTTCAGCAGAGACTCCCCTTACAAGCTTTAACGTTGACGGTTCAACAAAAAGATTTTCTTGCTGAAGTTGCTAAACTTCTTAAAGATGCTTCAGATCCGGAAGAATTCCAGAAAGCAGTATATGAGAAAACAAAAGAATTACAGATTCCGTCCAAAGATGCTTTTGCCGCAATTTATACAGCGCTCTTGGGTAAAACTCACGGGCCGAAAGCGGGTTGGCTTATTTTATCTTTAGACAAGGATTTTGTGGTGAAGCGTTTTACATCATTGTAAACTGGAAAATATTTGTCACCTAACTTTCTTCATGCTATAGTAACAATCTATTCGATGAAACGGGCTTTACTTATCCTCATCCCATCATTTATTTTTGCAGGTCTTATTTTTGTTCTCGTTCAGTCTTTTATCTTGCGTGGTAAGGATAAAGGTGCTCTGCAAGTTACAGCTGCGCCACAGAGTAAGGTTTATCTGAATGGAAAATATCTAGGTACGACACCTCTTTGCAAATGTGACGCCAATGATATGCTTACTGTTGGTGACTATACTATTCGTCTCGTACCGACGAGTGGTAATTTTAATGAATTTCAGGCTAAGATTACGCTTTCTAAGTCAATTTTGACAGTTGTCGATCGTAAGTTTGGAGTGGGAGCCGATTCAGAAGGAAGTATTATTACTCTACAACCGCTTCAAAATAGCGATAAGCCACAGCTACTGATTACCTCAATTCCTGACAAAGCGGAAGTCTTCTTAGATAACTCTTCATCAGGTTTTACTCCGCTATTACTCCAAAATCTTACTGATTCAGATCATGAGCTAACTTTGAAAAAAAGTGGTTACGCTGATAAGAAAATTAGAATACGAACTCCCAGTGGCTATAAGTTGATTGCAGCAGTGTACTTAGGAATTGATGAGGAGGGTCTTCCCTCTCTAACGCCGACACCAACTACTGTCGCTTCTCCTTCTGCAACGCCAACGCCTGTTGTAATTGAAAAAGTTCTCATTCTAGATACTCCGACTGGCTTTTTACGTGTTCGTCAATCAGCGAACGTGTCATCTGCCCAGGTAGGTGAGGTCAAGCCAGGACAAGCCTTTCCCCTCATTGATGAAAATGATGGATGGTATGAGATTCAACTTGAAGATGGTAGCAAGGGATGGGTAAGTGATCAGTACGCAAAAAAACAATAACTACATTTGGACGAGATAGGTGATCACAACTACTAAAAATATCCAGATGAGAACAGTAAAGAGCAAAGGCCGATCAGAAAGCAGGACTTTTTCAGGGCTCTCCCCTTCGTGTTTTTCATAGATATCTTGCAAATAGCGCATGAGTCCATACACAACAGGAATGATCGTGACCATGAGCCATTTTCTCTGTAAATAGGCGGGCAGATATTCGGGGAAAAAAATATCATTGCCAATAGGCGCACGACGTGAATTCTCCAAAAAAGTAAAGAAAGCATAGGAAATAAAAGTCGAGGTGGCAAAAATCGATGCATAGACATCAAGGAGTCTTTCAGAGTAATGAGAAAGAGTTTTGCGCATAGCCGCAATTTGGCTGCTTGAAGATTGTGAGACGAGAGTAAGCTCGGAACGTCTTTTTCCGATAGCTAAGAAAAGTGAAAGTGAAATTGTCGTCAGTAACAGCCAGACTGAGATGTGATAGGTGGTGAGGAATTCTCCTCCATAGACTCTCAGAATGTATCCACCTGCCAGCGCCAAAATATCGATAACTGCAATATTTTTGAATAAGATCGAATAAGAAATCTGCAGAAGAAAATAGACCGCAATAAGCAGGAAAAAGGCTGAGGATATATATAAGCTGCCAATGAGTGCGGCAATAACCAGAATCGTGGCTAAAACACTTGCAGAGTAAAGTGAAATATCATTATGAGCTAAGGGTCGAAATCTTTTAAAAGGGTGGATTCGGTCTTTTTTGATGTCAAAGATATCATTGATGACATACATTGCAGATGAGAGGCAACAAAAGATGAGGAAGCCAAAGCCCACTCTCACAAAAACTGCCGGCATGAAGAGTTGTCCTCCGAAAGTAATAGCTGTAAAAACGGCTAGATTCTTGATCCATTGACGTGGGCGGAGAAGCCGTAAATAATTACGCAGTGTCTTTTTCATGTTGATTTTTGAGAATGAGATGTAGGAATAACAATGCTCCACCGACGATGACGATCAACATTAGTAAGGCAAAAAGCTTGTTCTGACTTGTGAGTGTCAAGGCAATTGTGCCCACTATAGCAGAGATTATCCAATAAAACAACGCTATCTGACGTTGAGAATATCCGAGACGTAGCAAAAGATGGTGAAGGTGTTCGTTGTCATGGAGGAAGGGAGATCTTCCTGAAAGTATTCTTCTCAAAATGGTGAAGAGAGCGTCAACCGTTGGAACTCCCATGACTAGAATTGCGATGGCTAATTTAGCACTGGAAAGGATAGAGACAACAGCCAAGAGTAGATACATAGCAGTCGCTCCGTACCCTGGGAAAATTTTGGCAGGATAAAAATTAAGGATGAGAAAACCGACAGCCGCTCCTGCAATAATAAAAGAGAGTTTGGCATCAATAATCGTCGTTGCATCAAGGCCGGGAAAGCGCAGACTAAGAATTCCGATAACAATTGCTGATATAGCCACAATGCCTGGCATTTGTCCGTCAACGCCTTTACTCCAGTTGAGCATGTTCATGACCCAGACGATCCAAATAATTGCTAGTACGTCACCAATAGTGAGAGAAATAAAGGGCAAAATAACCTGATTAAGGTGAAGAATTCCGCCCAGGGGATTGGTGATAAAAGGAATCGTAATACCGGCCTGGACAATAATGACTGCACAGATTATATTAACGCCAAAACGGAGATAAGGCGAGACGTCTTTGGAAGTTGCATTAAAGCGATCATCGATTACTCCAATCAGAAGTGCAAGGAACGCTGCGAGAAAAATTGCTATCGTCGTTGAATTGAGAGGTATAAAAAAGAGACTGGTGACCAGTATGCCAATCAAAAGAGGTATACCTCCACCTCGCGGAATGGTTTTTGTGTGGAGAATGGCAGGGTGCTTGTGCTTTTGCGGATCATCCACCAGACGAAGTTTTTTTATGACAGGTATCAGAAGATACGTGCTGACAGCAGTAATCAGGAGAGCGATGCAGAAGGGGAGTAAGACGAGTAAGAGTGGCATAGCTATAAAATAAGTAAAACTGTTCGAAAAATAAAAACGAGAATAAGCGTACTTATAAGTATCGTCGTGAGCGTAAGCATCCGCGCCGTAATTTGCATTCTTTCAGCAAAAAAAACAATAAGCGTACTGTTGCCGATAATAATTCCCAATCCTAAAAGAGTGGGCAAAAAAAGACCAATTCGTGGGGATAAACGATCCACTCCCCATGGGAGTTGATTATACAGCGGAATCAGAGGGGGAAGGGAGCGATAAACAACAAGTAAAAAAACCAAACTCACAACAATAATGCCAATAGAGAAAAGTGTTCCCCACCAAATTGCTTGATCATGTGCTAGTTGCTTAATCAATCCGTTCATAAATAGTTGCATCCGTTGTGGTCAGGACTTGACGCATATTCCCGACTGAAAAAGAAAATGGAGGTGCATCATGAAATATAACCGTAAAGTCAGGAGGAGATTTTTTCAGAGCCTGGGCAGTTTCTTGTTCATATTTTTTGATTCCTGAGATGTGATAGGCAACGGTAAATCGTCCAGGCGGAAGAGTGCCGGTAAGATAATATATTTGAGCGCTATTTCCCCAGACAAAAAGTGTTTTGTTTTCTTTGCCATGTGAATTGAGGTAGCGTACTAATTCCATAGTGCTTGGGACTCGAGAATCAAAAAATGATTCATAGGCACTGAGTGACTTTTGTCCTGAAGCAAAATGAACAAAATTAGTGTAATAGTTAAATGTTTTGGCGGGGCTCCAATGTCCAAAAAATAAAACAGTTAACAAAAATGTTGTTCCTGTAACGATAATACTTAGGAATCGTTGTGAATTTTTTTGCCAAAAAACATAACCTACCAAGAGACAAAAACTGGGGATAAGTACCAAGAGATAATGAGTATAAGGGCGTTGCGAGAAAAAACTATTGAAAAGTGAGAAACAAATCCATGAAAAAATAAAAAGACCAGGACTCGTTAATTTTTTTCTTTTGATCAAAAGAAAAATAACAGCCAGACCAAGGAGAATAAGTTTGGAAATTAATAAACCTTGCGGGATGATAAAGACATTTTTATAGCCGACATATCCGACATTGCTCAAAAAAATTGCTTGGATATAGGTCCCAAGTCCACCTTTGAGGGTAAAGTAGATAATACTGAGCAAAAATGGAGTAATAAAACCTACCAGAAAAAGAGCAAAAGTTTTCCACTCCAGAACAATAAATTGTTTTATGGACTCTAGGGATAGACTTTCAGGCAATAAGCTAATCGCAACAACGACCAGCATGGCTGCGAAATCAAACATCCCGACTATTTTATAGAGAAAAGCTACTCCGAGAAGAAGTCCGGCTACAACCAGAACAGATAAGTGCTCTTTTTCCGTTACAAAACAATAGATAAGATAAGCGGCAATGATGATAGGCAGGAGCATGAAGTTTTCAGCGTTAGCAATATTCCCCTCAATGATTGGGAGACCGAAAAGAAATGCAAAAGAAATAGTTGCGATAAAGGTTGGCTTACGCTTCCTATTAAAAAGTTTTTGACAGAGGGCAAAAAAGATAAGTACACTTCCTATTCCCACTGCGAGTGAAAGTAAGCGGACAAGATATTGGTTGCCTCCGACAACTGCATAAGTATAATAAAGAAGAGGGGGTTTATTATCCCAAATTTGTGTGTAGAGTGTGCGTCCTCTATCAAGAGCTAACCCCAATGTCTCATAGATACCCTCATCGCCGTACCAGTATGGCTCAAAAAGTGAGGGTAGCCGGAGGAGAAAAAAAACAAAAGAAATCCCTAATGCGAACCAGAAATGATGTGATCTCTCAAGTTGTTTTAATTTATTAATCATGCTTTTTCTGTAACTTTGTATTCCATTCTTTTACCAAACATTAGTTGTGTGTGGGAGATGAGTGCGGGAAGGGCTGAAAGGAAAAATCCTACAATCGGCATTAAAATAAATTCAAAAGGGAAAAATATTTTACGTCTGAGAGGTAGCGAGACATTTTCAGGTCGATTTTTATAATCGATAAACATCATCGCAATGAGTGCGATAATTGTAGAGGTAAGGATGAGTCCTGCAAGACGGGGGAGGCTATAGCCAAGCGCTGTCCGAGAGAAAGCAGGATTGATAAAAGGCATGATGTTAGCAGCGACGGTGACAATAAACCAGTTAACCGGCCAGAGAAAATGATCAAGCAGGACGGTATAGACAACGATCGTTTTCCTCACAAACGGAATCTCAGGTACAGTAAACCACCATGTAATAAAAAGAGGGTCATCTGATACCCCCCATGACCACCTTCTCTCCTGATGATATTTATTTTTTAGACTATTGATATAGCCATTAGAATACGCAGCATCCATATACGTCTTAAGAAAAATTGGCTCAGTCCAAACCTGACCTTTGAGCTTGAAGAAAGCTTTAAAAAAGATACGGTAATCTTCAGGAATAACATCAGCGTCCCAAAAACCAATATCACGAAGCATCTTAAATGAGAGAGAATATGTTGATTGAGTAATGAGTTTATCTCCTTGCACGAGCATTGACGTACGCCAAAGACTACCAAAGAATGAAAGAATGCGTACAGGCGCAGGTACGAGCCAGATGTTGCTATAGAAGACACCAGCAGACTGCCAGAATTTGTGATACCTTTTGGCATCAGTTAAGAATTTATAGGTCAGGCAAGCAAAAAATTGTTTATCAAAAATCGAGTCCACATCCACACTTGAGACTGTGGCATAATCTATATCTAAGTTCCCCTCCACAAATAATTTTTGATAGGCTGCCTTGCCAGCGAAAGCCTCATTTGAGGACTTGCCTTTAACTTCTCCTGGAGCGTCTGTATGGTAGGTAGCAAATATGCTGCCAAATGAGTTTTTGAATTCTTTCATAAGTTCGTTGGCTTTTTCAGGGGCTTCTGCTTCACGTTCTTCCATGGCAAGGACAACATGGAGTTTTTTCAAAGGAAGCGTCTGACGAGTAAGGTTATCAACGGTAAGGCGAATTTTGCTCAGGCTCTCTTTGTAGCTAAGAACAATAAGGACATGGTTGATTTTGTCATAGTTAGGGAGTTTTTCCGCTTTTTCTAGCCAGTTTTCTTTCTCAGCTCGTCTGATGCGGTTAGCGCCACGATGAGCGTTGATGACAAGTGAATATGATTTATAAAACCAATAGATATCAAAAAAAAGAATGAAGTAGGCAAGCAGTGCTGGAGCAAAAAGTGATCCCCAGATAGGAGAGAGGATGACCGTCCAGGAAGCAAGTCCTGGAAGCAGTTCCAGAAATCTTCTAGACTTGATCGGATAGCGGGTAAATAGCTTATGGAAAAAAAGTGTCATAGCAAGCTAGTGTAGCCTCGTAAAGATAGTATAGCCGTTTTTGGTCGTT
>DASZRR010000014.1:0-5728 GCA_035549055.1 Patescibacteria group bacterium
AGTATTCATATAAAAACCTTGAAGGTAAGATGCGAGCTGAGGAGCAATTGTCCCTTTGCCCGAGGCAACAGGGCCATCGAGTGCGATAACAAATCCACTATTTTTCATCTTTAACGGAGTGCGCGCTATGGATTACGGACATAATTTGCTGATGGATATGCTCAATTGACTGCTCACCATCTACCTCTTTTAATTTATGATGATGACGATAATGATCAATTACAGGCTCTGTATGGGTATGGAAAAGATCGATACGCTTGCGAATCGCACTCAATGTATCATCCTCACGACCATCCGCTTCACTTCCCGTTCGGTAGGAGAGTCTCCAGAGAGCTTCTTTATCAGAAACTTTAAGATAAAAAACATAATCTATGCCGTTTTCAAATTGTTGTGCTTGATGAACGGTACGAGGAAACCCATCCAAAATATAACCCTTGACATACTCTGGACGATGAAGATACTCACTGACAATTGTGAGAGTCTTCTCATCTGGAATGAGATAGCCCGCATTCATCGTCTCCTTGATATAACGACCCAAAGGAGTATGTTCTTTGGCAAGCTCACGAAAAATATGCCCTGTTGAAAGATAGGGAATATGTAATTTTTCGGAGAGAAGTTTACCCTGCGTTGACTTACCCGCTCCCTGAATACCGATCAAAATAATTTTCATATTATCTTTTTCGTAGGAATCCCTCGTAATTACGCATCACAAGCTGTGCTTCAATTGCTTTATACGTCTCAAGAACAACACTAACCACAATCAAAATACCAGTTCCTCCTAAGACAAGATTTTGGATACCTGTTAATCCACGGACAATAGAGGGGAGAACAGCAATAACCCCCAAAAAGATAGCGCCCACCAAGGTTAAACGATTCAAAATATAGGTGAGGTAATGAGCTGTCTGTTCTCCGGGACGAATACCTGGGATAAACCCTCCGTGTTTTTGCATCTCTTCTGAAATCTTCTTAGGATTAAAAACAACGGCTGTATAAAAGAAAGTAAAACCAACAACTAAAATAAAGTACATCAAATTATAGGCAAGACCATTTGGATTAAACCAGACCGAAAGGAACTGCCCAATACCAATGAGCTTGGCATTTTTTGAAGCCAACATGAAGTTAGCCAGAAGTGAAGGGAGCAAGACCAGCGAAACAGCAAAAATGATAGGAATAACACCAGCCTGATTGAGACGCAAGGGCAAGTGAGTTGACTCGCCACCATACATTTTATTGCCACGCATACGCTTAGCATAATGAACCGTAATTTGTCGCGTTGCTTCATTAACTAAAATAATTGAAGCGACGACAGCAAGCCCCAAAGCCAAAAAGATAATTATTCCTAGCATACTTTGCGCGTTCGTCGTGGCTGCAGTCTGTCCAATAACACTTGGAATACTACCAATAATTCCCGCAAAAATAAGCACAGAGACGCCATTGCCCACTCCCCGTTCGGTAATCAACTCTCCTAGCCAGACAGCAAACATCGTTCCGGCGGTCATCGTCAAAAGAAATGTGATCAGACCTAAAGGAGAAAGAGTCGGAATAATTGTCTGGCTGCGAAGCAAAGCATACATACCAATAGCTTGCAAAACTGCTAATGGAACTGTGAGAAAGCGCGTATATTGATTGATCTTTCGCTGTCCCTGCTCACCTTCTTTTTGCAACTCTTCAAGTTTGGGAAAAACCATTGTCAAGACTTGCAGAATAATTGAAGCATTAATATAAGGATTCAATCCTAACGCTAAAATAGAAAAATTGCGTAGTGTTCCACCTGAAAAAACATCCAAAAGTCCCAAAAACTGATTCTGAGCGAAAAGCTGTCTCAGATGAGCAGTATCAACGCCGGCAACGGGGATATGTGCGAAGATTCTAAATACGAGAAAAATGACTGCCGTGTAAATTAGCTTTCGCCGAACCTCAGGAGTCCTGAAAGCTGTAGAAAGGGTAGAAAATAATTTGTTCATGCAGATACACTTACACTGGTTAGGACAGGCTCCACTTTACCACCCGCTTTGACAATTTTTTCTTCGGCATTTTTAGACGTAGCAACTTTTACTGTCAATGCAACCGAAAGATTTCCGTCTCCGAGAACCTTTACCCCATGTAACTGTCCCTCTGTGAGGGAAATTAATTTATGTTGAGCCAGTGACTCAAGCGTAACTTCTGTATCTTTTGGCAATTGATTCAGTTGCTGGAGAGTAATCACCACTGGCTTTGCCTGAAGAGATTTATTGCGATCTTTCCCACGCAGAAATGGCAAGCGTTTGATAAGTGGCAAAGCTCCTCCTTCAAAATCAAGTGGAATATCATAACGCGCCTTTTGACCTTTGGTACCACGACCGGCAGTCTTAACTCTACCTGAGCCATGTCCCTGTCCTAATCGACGTTTATCTTTATGACTAATAGTACTAAGCTGATGTAATTCCATAGACTTCCTTTATTTTATCTTTTGAGTAAGTGCTTCTTTTTTCTCATGCAACACTGAGAGCATCTTCAACGCTTCAAGCGTTGCATTAACATTTCCTGTTTGATTATTACTTCCCAATACTTTAGATGAGATATTGGTAATTCCCGCCGCTGAGACAACACTGCGGACTGCCCCACCTGCAATAATACCACTTCCGGGAGGCGCTGGCTTAAGCATAACACGCGCTGCGCCTACCTTCACATCCACACGTGAATGAATAGTTCCTTGCACAAGAGGGACATTCACCATGTGTTTTTTAGCGAGCAACATGCCTTTACGAATAGCGCTTGAAACATCCGGTGCTTTACCAAGGCCAACTCCCACACGACCTTTTCCATCACCAACAACCGTGAGCGCTGAAAAGCCGACTTTGTTGCCACCTTTTGTCTTTTTTGAGACACGACTAATCTTAACTACGTGTTCAATATATTCTGATCTCGACTGAAACGATTGATTTGGATTTGCCATATTAGAACAAAAGCCCTCCTTCCCTGGCTCCTTCTGCCAGAGCTTTTACTCGACCGTGATAGGCATATGAACCCTTATCAAAAACAACTTCTTTCACTTTTTTCTCAGTTGCCAACTTAGCAAGCTGCTGTCCAAGCGCTCGGGCGCGCTCTGTCTTGGTACCTGACTGATCTTTAGCTTCATGTACTCCCACAATTGTTTTCTGAGCTCGATCATCGATGATTTGAGCGTAAATATAATTGTTGGATCGATAGACAGAGAGACGAGGACGAGGAGAGATATCTCTCGCCTTAGCTCGAATTCGATGTTGTCGTTGAATTTTGCGATTATTAGTACCTTTCATATGTCTTATTTTGTGCCTACTGCTTTAGCGGCCTTTCCTGCTTTACGTCTGACTTGTTCTCCTACGTAGCGAATTCCTTTACCTTTATATGGTTCCGGAGGCTTGATGTCACGAATCTTAGCAGCTGCTTGTCCAACAAACATTTTATCTGGTCCGGCAATGGTGATAATATTCTCAGCAATTGAGATTTTTACTCCACCGCGTGGGCTAAACTTGACCGGATGAGAAAAACCCAAATTTAAGACCAAATCTTCTCCCTGCATCTGGGCACGATATCCCACTCCCTGCAACTCGAGTTTTTTTTCAAAACCCTGATCAACTCCCTTTACCAGATTTGCAATTTGCGCTCTCGCCAAACCCCACTTCGCATTCATCTCAGGATTATCCGCCTCAGGCTTAACGAGAAGCTCCCCATCAGCCTGTGTCACAACAATTCCTTTAGGAAGAGCATAGGACAACTCACCTTTGGTGCCTTTAACATTAACTACATTCCCGTTAATTGCAACGGTGATACCTTCTTTAATACTTACTGGTGAACGACCAATTTTTGACATAACTCTCCTTTATCCGATGGTAAAAAGTAACTCTCCTCCCAGACCTTTCTTAAGCGCTTCTTTACCTGTCATCAGACCCTGACTGGTAGAAACGACCAGCGTAATTGCTTTTTTGCGTTGCTCAGCTTGTAATTCCTTATGGTTGACATGCAGACGCAGAGACGGTTTGGAGACGATCTCTACTTCACTCACGACTGGTTTGCGTCTGACGTAGCGAATACCCACTGTAATTGTTTGCTTACCGTCTGTTTCTGTATCACGAATATCTGCTAAAAAACCCTGTTTGACAAGTAGCTTACCAATTGATTTAGTAATTTTTGAATACGGCATCACAACCTCTTTACGATGAGCATCTGACGCATTTTTAACTCTAATTATAAAATCGGCAACACTATACATAATAATTATTTTCCTTGCTCATAGTGAGCTGCTAAACTACCAGCTCGCTTTCACTACACCTGGTAGTTCTCCTTTTTGGGCACGTTCTCTAAAACAAAGTCTGCAGAGACCAAAACGACGGATATAACCACGTGATCTGCCACAAAGGGCACATCTATTGACGTGACGAACGCCAAATTTTTGCTTTTTTTGAAATTTAACAATGTCTGATGTTTTTGCCATAGCCTCTAATTATATGTCTTTTAGCCTCAAATAACAACCCGTCTCCTGATGGGCAAGTTTTACCTCGTCGCTGCCTCCTTTTCAAAAGGTGTCCCCAACGCTTCAAGAAGTGCTAAGGCCTGATCATTGTGAGGAGTCGAGGTTACGACAACTATTTCAAGGCCCTGTACCCGTTCAACCGTTGCTGGATCGATCTCTGGAAAAACCGTATACTCAGAAAAACCGAGGGAGTAGTTCCCTCTTCCGTCAAAACTCGTTCTGCTAATCCCATGGAAATCTTTGATACGTGGAAAGACAATGGAGATCATTTTTTCGTAAAAATCATACATTCTTTTGCCTCTCAATGTCACCACCACACCAATTGGATCACCTTGACGCAATTTGAAGGAAGCGACCGATTTTTTGGCACGAGCAATCCGGGCTTTCTGACCAGTAATTTGTGAAAGCGCGGAAGCTGCACGTTCAATATTTTTTTTGTCAGCAACCGCATCTTTCACGCCCATATTCACGACAATTTTAGTCAATTTTGGTACTGCCATAGGATTATTAATCCCCAACTTTCGCTGAAGTTCAGATTTTATTGTTGTGCTATAACGAGTTTGTAAGTTTTCCATACTTTTAGATCTCTGCTTTGCATTTACGGCAGATACGTTGTTTGCTATCTTTGCTTACTACATAACCTACCCGAGTTACTTGCTTACAATGAGGACAGATAAGAGCCACATTCGAAATTGCTAAGGGCTTGGTGATTGTCACGATTTCTGACTGTTGGCCTTGAGTTCTGGCTTTGATATGACGCTTGTATTGATTGACGCCGTCAACCACGACCTTGGCCTCCTTCGTCAAAACCTTTTCGATTTTGCCTGTCTTGCCCTCATCTTTTCCCCCGACAATGGTTACTAAATCTCCTTTATGAATTTTCATAGTTTAAATTACCTCAATTGCCATACTGGCTATTTTGCTAAATCCTGCATCCCTTACTTCGCGCGCAATTGGTCCAAAAATACGTGTCCCACGAGGATTTTTATCTTTCTGGTTGTCAATAAGTACGCCTGCATTATCTGAAAAACGGATATATGACCCATCTTTACGTCCAAATTCTTTACGAGTACGTACAACGACAGCTTTGACAATCTCCCCCTCTTTGACGTTCCCATGAGGAGTAGCCTGCTTTACCACAGCATTCACCACGTCTCCTATTGCCCCTTTTCGATGCTTTGAACCACCAAAAATATGGATCACCTGCAATATTCGTGCCCCAGAATTATCAGCTAC
>DASZRR010000015.1:0-5639 GCA_035549055.1 Patescibacteria group bacterium
ATATCAGAGGCAAGTTTGATAGAGGCTAAGAAAATCTACCCTCAAGTCATGGAAGTCGATGTTTCAAAAAAAATTCCTTTTCCCAATAAACATTTTGACTTTGTTTTTTGCTCTGAGGTTTTTGGGCATATTGAAAAAAAAGACAAAGAAAAGTTTATGCGTGAGCTTCATAGAGTCCTCAAACCTGGAGGATTTGTTTTTTTTAGTATTGAGACTCTGGGGAATAATAAGCTAACTTCTTTCCTTAAGAGAAAAAAATTATACAAAAAGTATTGGATAGATTATCAAGGACATATTGGACTTGAGAGCCCTCGGAAAACGTTAGGACGATTTCAGGACAAATTTACTATTCTTACTAGTAGGATGACCTCATCTCATATTTTGCCAATCGATGGCTATTTAACGTTTAGAGAAGAATATAAAATTCTTGCTATCTTCAAAAATGATTTTATCAGAAGGAGTTTGAATATTTTGCTTTTCCCTGTTTTTTACACTACTATACGATTGTCTGACTTTGATACAGCCAATGATATTGTTATCGTTGGTCAAAAAACCCCGCCTACCTCAAAAAAATGAAAGCCATTCTTAAGAAATATCCCTTTGATGCTGACTGCGCATTTATAGTTGGCTTGGATGATCTTCATCCTGAAGGGGTAGATGACACAGAGGGGTTGGACTTTGGTAAAAATTTTCGTGGTGATTTTTGGAAGAGAATTGATGCATTGACTAAGGCAATTCCTGAGGTAAAAATAACTCTTTTTACTCCAGCTGATTGGACTGATAGAAGCAATTTCCCCTCAGGGGTTTTTTGGCCGTTGAGAAAAATTTATAGCCGAAGAAGATCATATCAACGAGGATTTAATCTTTCAGATGAGAGGAATAAGGGATGGGTCAAAGAGTTAAACACGAGAGTTATAAAGGGGAATATTACCCTCGCTTATCATGGACTTACTCATCATAATGACAATAAAAAATTTGCTGCGAGTCAGGAGTTTGAAGGACTAACCAAGAACCAAACCGAGACAAAAGTTGATGATATGCTTTTTATTGCCGATGCATCAGGTTTGAAATATGTCAAAGGCTTTCGTTCACCTGGGTGGGGAACTACAGTTTTTCTTAACAAAACTTTGAAAGATAGAGACTTTCTTTATACCGCAAATTCCACAGATTTTGTTTCAGAAGATCTCGAAGGAAAGAGTAAAGGTACGGGGCTTACACATCAGAAGATTATAGACATGACTTTGGACAATGGAATTCCTAACTTTACTGCTAATTGTTATCCAGATCAGATAGAGAGAGCTATCGAGATTGCCAAGAAAAAAGGGATAATTGTCGTTCATGCTCATGTCGCCCCGACGATTTTTGGTCTCAAGTATGTCGATTTGGATTTCGTATTTCACATCCAAAAAATGATTCAGGAAATCCGTTATCAAACTCTGGCACACATATGGTTTGCTACTTTTGATGAAGTTGCCAAGTTCGTAAAAGTCAGAGATCAGATAAAAATTAGTCATAAAGGAAATATTGTATCTCTTCAAAACCCTACTAAGGATGACATTTACGGATTTACTTTAACAATTGATAATAAGCCTTTTGTGATTAGCCTTATCAAAGCTGGTAAGACAGTGAGCATTGACCCAATTAAAAAAGATAAAGGAGAGAAAGTTTCGATAATTCTTACTGTTTACAACGGAGCACATCAGGTCATCCCGTCTTTACAGTCACTTTGTAATCAGTCCTATCCGAATATCGAGATTATCGTAGTCAATGACGGCTCAACAGATAACACCAAAAAAGTCTTGGAAGATTATATTAAAACGGTCAAAGATTCACGTATCCAAGTAATTAATCAGAAAAATGGCGGGAGATCAAATGCCCGTAATAATGGTTTTGAAAAATCCTCAGGAAGCATCATCACATTTTGTGAAGACGATGCTCTCTATGATCGTGATTATGTAGTAAATGCTATCAAGCATTTTGACAAGAAAGATAAGAAATTGGCAGGCGTTATCGGCCCGCATTATGTCTGGAATAAAAAAGAGTCAATCAATACGCGGGTAAAAGACGTTGAGAGAAGACGCAATTTTTATCACTACAAGCCGCAGTCCACGTGGTTTTATAAAAGAGATTTATTTGAGAAGATCGGTAGATTTGATGAGACATTGGAGTTAGTCGAAGATGTCGCACCAGCAATTCTTCTTAGACAACAAGGCTATCATTTCGACTTTGAACCTGAGGCTCGCTGGTTACATAAAGAACCTGCCAATCTGAAAAATTATTTGCGACGTAAATTCCGAGGAGGAGTCGGCATGGCCCTTTTGCAGAAAAAAAATCTTCGCAGGAGAATTGTTCCTATACCATATCTTTTTATTAATGTCCTACTTTTTATAGTAGGTTTATTGGTATTAATTTACACGCCACAATTTTTTTTCGTGACTCTTTTAATTGGAATTATTTTTCTTTTCGTAATTCGTTATCAAGCTTTTACGATATCACGTAAAGTATCAGATGAGTCTTCACCATTTCTTATTTTTGCTATTATGTATGAATATATCTGGTGGATGGCTACCTTGACGGGCTATTTTTATGGATTGAGAATGAGTGTTGCGGAGATTAATAAATACTTAAAAGGAAGATGACTGATTTATGAGATTTAGACAAAAGTTGCTTAATAGTCTCATTATTCTTTTGCCTTTTGCAATAATCTTTTTAATTGGGAGAGGAATTATCTTTGATCTTTTTAGCCCATCCTGGGGAGATCTGGTGGCTATGCCGACTGTTCGTCTACCTTTAAGCTATCTCTTTTATCCATGGACAGATACCTATATTGGTTCATTTGGATCAGCGTATTTTCCTCATGTAATCTTTTCGCAGCTGATTCCTTTGTTTAGGCCTAGTTTATTGCAGTTCGTCCATTTCTATTTTGTCTTCGTTGTTCTTTTTATTACATTCGTTGATTTCTTTCGGAGTATAAAAAATAAATTTTCTAGAGCTGAATTATTCGATTCTGCCTTATTAACTCTTGCTATATTTTTTTCTAACACATTTACTGTGAATTTTCTTCAGGGAAACCCTGATATTTATTATACTTACCTTCTTACTATTCCTGTAATCCTTTATCTCTATCAAACATTTAAATACAAATCTATCCTTCCCACTCTCAAGCTAAGCCTTGTTATATCAATAACACTTTTTTTTGCCCAATTTGCTCTTTATTATATTGTAATTTCAATTTTTCCATTTTTCATATTATTTATCATTCTTTTTAAATCGAATGTAAAAAAAATAATCATCCCTTTAGTAATTGCTGGTATCCTTATAATATTTAGCAATCTTCCTCCACTCTATACAACGTTAAAGCCAGCGTTGAGTGCCTTTGACCATATTGTTACTAAACAACAATCCGTAAGTAATTTAGTAAGCGAAAGTTTTGTGCTTTATACAGGAATTAATAGTGTTAATCTGACTTACTTCGCAGGCAATTCGGGAGACTATAGTTGGTTGCTTTTCAACATTCCGGGGGGCTATTTATTTGTCCATAATGTCTTTTATTCATTATTGCCATTCGAATTAATATTTGTAATCGGTGCAATTCTTTCTTTGAAGTGGGGAAAGAAAAAAATAACCTTACCGGGGATTATTGTAGGCTTGTCTGCAATATTTATTCTGTCCTTTTTACTCATAATAATTTGGGATACTAGCTTTTTTAGTCTAATACTCAAAAAAATTCCATTTACTTCACTTTTTAGAAATCCTCGAAAGCTCATCTTTATGGTATATATCTCTTTCATAATTATAATTGTCTTTTTGAGACAGTTCCTATCAAGTCAAAGGTTTACATTGCTTCTTGGAAGTATTCTGGTCATAAATTTTATTGCTTTGGCTCCGCTGATGTTGGATGGCTTCGATGGTGTTAAAAAGACAAGTGATTTAGATCTTGCCTATCAGGGAATCAGTCAAAAATATTACCAATCATATTTCAATGAGACAGAGTCATTTTCAAAGCGATTTGTTCATCTCTATCAGATCATTCAAAAAAATGATCAAGCAAAATCTCATATAGAGTATAGAATTATGATTCTTCCAGACAATAATCAAAGTACATATCAAAATATACGATATTTACTAAATACTTTCTATGTAAGCGGATCGTATGCTATATGGGCAGATATATCAAATCCTGAGACTGTTTTGACCTCGCTTTATAGTGCGATTATTAATAAGTCATCTGACATTTCCAATTTTCTAAAAATGGGGAATGTTAAATACATTGTGATAGATAGAAAATCTCCCTATCGTCTTTTCACTTCAGATTCAGAACCCAAGGTTCGCTACTTTTATAGCGCATTCACAACTGGTGATCCGGAACTATTTAATAAGGATATCTCAGGACTGAAGTATCTTAAATTAATTGCGAAAGATGATTATTTTTATGTATATCAAAATATACAGTATCAAGAAGACGTTGTTTATAGCCCACAAAGGGTATGTGATCAAAAGCTACTGTTACGTAAGGATTTTTCATGCGATCTATATTTAGCTCAGCCAGAAGGAGAATACCTTAACAATGTCCTGGTCTCAAATGTCAGTAGACAAAATCTCACAACCTATCACTTCATTCTTCAGAGTAAAGCAGCTGGGAAGACTACGATCTTTTTTACTCAGGCATATGATACCGATTGGACCTTGTCGTCATCAGATCCCCAAGTGAAAGTTTATAATCATACTATTGGTAATACGTTTGGAAATGCATGGGAGATATCTTTGCCAAGATCAGGCAAGTACTCCTTTGTAATTTCGTTTGAGACACAGCAGTTGTACGCGTTTTTTGTGATAGTCTCAACAGTATTTGTAAGCATAAATATAATTGGTATTATTATTCTTGAGAGAAAAGAGTATGGAAAGAAATAGTGGTGTTCTGGTGACTGGCTCTGCGGGATTTATCGGCTTCCATGTCACTAAAAGGCTCCTTGCGAGAGGAGAAAGTGTCATTGGTATTGATAATCTCAATGATTATTATTCTGTCGCTCTCAAACATGATAGGAATAAGATCCTCCGGGAGAATAAAAATTATCAATTCTTCCAATTAGACATTTCGCATGCAGAAGAAGTAATGGAAGTGTTCGCCCAAATCACAACTGACAAAATCTGTCATCTGGCGGCTCAGGCTGGGGTGAGGTATTCGTTGCAAAATCCGCAAATTTATGTCGACACCAATGTTAAGGGGTTCGTCAATATTCTTGAGGCAGCCCGTGAGCATGATATCAAAGATATCGTCTATGCCTCTAGCTCGTCAGTCTATGGCAATAACACCATGCCGCCCACTGGCTTCTCAGAGCGTGACGCCGTCAATCAGCCGATCTCAATGTATGGTATGACGAAAAGAGCAAATGAGTTAACAGCGTATACGTATCATCATCTTTATCAGATGAATTTGACTGGACTTCGCTTCTTTACCGCTTATGGCCCTTGGGGGAGGCCTGATATGGCATATTATTCTTTTACAAAAGCAATTTTGGATGGCAAGCCGATCAAAGTTTTCAACCATGGCAAAATGAAGCGAGACTTTACCTACATTGACGATGTAGTTGATGGGGTCATCAAGGCAATTGACAGCCCATATGGATATGAGATTTTTA
>DASZRR010000016.1:0-2374 GCA_035549055.1 Patescibacteria group bacterium
ATGCCATGACGAGAGTCTTTGGGACTGGGGATAACAAAGCAATTAAAATAAGTCACCTGGTATTCAGTGCCTGCGCCTGAAAGGATGCGACCGGCCGGGACGAATTTGAAACCCTCCATGGCACTGTAGAATTCTTTAGCCCATTTCTTCTGCTCTGACTTTTTCTCATTGGCTGCGATACCACGCGCGACTCTTTTCCACATTTCCTCAGGCGTGTGTTCAAGCAAACCGCCTTCTTTGTCCTTAAGGGCATAGCGGTCTAAAAATACTTTTTGTCTGATTCCGTCTAACTGTACTGGCATATTATTTAATTAGTTTTTTTACTTCTTTTTCAAAATCTTCGACATCGACAAAGCGACGAAAGACGCTCGAAAAACGAATATAGGCTATCTTATCAGTCTTCTTCAAATGTTCTGCAACGAGTTGCCCAATTTGCTCTGTTCGTACCTCAACTGAATCTCCCCCGCGCAGCTCATGTACGACCTCCGTGATGATCCGCTCGATGGTATCAACTGAGACCGGAGTTTTCTCACAAGCGCGAAGTAATCCTGCCTTTAACTTCTCGCGATTGAACTGTTCTCTTCTCCCGTCTTTCTTGATAACATGCAAATTGATCGTCTCAATCCGCTCGTAGGTTGTGAATCGACGTTGACATGCAAGACACGCCCGCCTGCGCCTGATCGCGTCCATGTCCTCACTGTCCCGTGTCTCAACTACTTCTGATTCCTGGCTTCCACAATAGGGACAATGCATACTCTCTTTCTCGTGAAAAATGTCTCTCCAGATTTAGTGTCCTACATGACTATATGGCCCTACCAGTACCTGTGTCAAGAGAGAAAACTAGATAAAACTCTATCACCGGCAATTGCGCGGGAAATGCTAGCTTGTACTCTGTGAAAATTCTTACAATCGATTACTGCAGGGCCTTGTTGAGCTGCTGTTGGTATGTTTTTATTTGCTTAATAACGTAATCAAGTTGTTGTTTTTGCCCTGGGAACCCTTGCTCAAGAGAGGTAACGATTTGGAGATGCTTGCTTGAGGCTGTATGCAGTTGTTCTAAAAATGGCTGGACATCTCTTCCTTCTTGTTTGAGAAGGACTGCCTGAGCAACAGCATCATGGAAATAATTTTCTCCCTTGGACATAGTCTCAATTGCCAACGCTTTTTTGTCCTTAGTCTGATCAAAAAGCATCACGCCGGCTGCCAACCGTTTATCTGCTTGTAATAGATTAAATTCTGCTCTTTTCACTGGATCAGTAATCAGAAAAAGGACAATTTTATCTCTGACAACCTTAAGAAAATAAAGTGGATTATCTGGGAGAATCCCAGGATATGCCAACGGGTAATCAACAGGTGTTGGAGTTGGCGTAAGCGCCATAGTATCTGGTGAAGGCGTTTGGGCAAAAGCGAAAGCGGGGAAAAAAATGAGCGAAAAACCAAGCAAGGCCAGTAAACGCATAGCTTTCGCCATCATAATTGATGCGGACTATGAATGCAAGAGTTAAGGGAGGCCAAGCGCCTCAAGCGCTCGTTGTAAAACAGCCTCTTGGTTATGAGTAAAGGTATTGATAACAAGATCATAATAATCTTTATTCCAATAGACCCAGTTTGGATCATTGTTTGCATAAAGTCGACGAAACTTTTGCAAATGCTGATGCTCACGTTCTTTTACCTCATATTTTGCATCCTCAACTGAAGCACCATCCCGATTGACGAGTCGATCAATACGAACTGCAGGAACGTCTTGCCCATTTTCCTCACAAACAAGAAGGATCTTAAAAACTCCCTCAATTCCCTGTGCGTCAAAACCTGCCAAATGACTCTGGACAATGTGATGTTTTTCTTCTCGGAGCATTTTTTTAATCCGCTCTTCATATTCAAGATCAAAATGATCCGGTCGTTTTTCAGTCTGTGTGATACTAAAGCCCAACTCCTCATTGATCTTGCGAAATAATTTACCGCCATCAAGCATATCCCACCCCAGCTTCTCAGAGAGACGGTTGGCCAAAGTCGAAGCACCGCTCCCAATTCTTCCAGAGATGGTAATGTTATTGATAAAGGCTAACTCTTGAGGTCTTTTCATCGTGGTCTAGTATAGCAGAGAATCAGGAGGCAAGCATGAGGACTTCCTCAACGAGCCGATTAGCATAACCAAACTCATTGTCATACCAAGCAATAACTTTGGCCATTGTTCCGCCGACAACTTGCGTGAGGGAAAGATCCACAATACTTGAGTGTGGATTGCCGATAATATCGCTCGAGACAAGCGGCTCATCAGTGACTGTAAGAATACCCCGCCACTGAGGATCGTCTGCAGCCTTTCTCAATGTGGCATTGATCTCCTGTACCGTTGTCGCTTTGGAGAGAAGAAAAG
>DASZRR010000017.1:0-1603 GCA_035549055.1 Patescibacteria group bacterium
GCTTATTGACATTTTTTAAAGGGGTGATAGAGTGAATATATACTATGTTTTTTGCGCACGCAAATAATTTCGCTCAATTTTTGCCTCTTTTGACACCGCTTCTCGTCATTGAGATTATTCTAAAATCGATTGCTCTGTGGAAAGCTGCCAGGCACAACCAGGTCTATTGGTTCATCGCTATCGTCATCGTCAATAGTGTGGGGATACTGCCTCTTATCTATATTCTATTCTTCCAACAAGACCGCAAAGCGAAAAAGAAATAACCCAAGTATCAAGTAGCAGATTATTTTAGGCGAAGAAGGTATAGATGTGGCCGATGATGGCTACAATGATAAATGCCACGCCCACGCGAACAGGGTGTTGACCTACAAATGGATACGTGATCAAAACGCCAAGTCCAATACCGCCAATAGCGTGTACCGAAGCGTTGTAGGCTGGATGCTTTTTCATAAAGTTGAGTGCTTTTTTCATCTCTCAATCACCTCCTCATCTAACTCTAGTAATCCTCCCTCAGGAAGTCAATCAAAATCTTATAGTTGAAATAGCTTTTTTATCTGGTATAATAAGATGATGGTAACACCTGAATTTTCTCGCAATCCTGAGGCAGAACTCTCCCGTGTAGACGCTCTTATTGTCCTCGGGCGAAATTTCCAGCCAGGCTTTGATCGTAAAGCTTTGGCTGAACAACGCTTCCATCTGAGCCCTCAGTCACGCATCAATGACCTAGCAGCTGGGCTCTTATACGAGGCAGGTTTCGCGGATACGTTGGTTATATCAACCGGACACACGTCAGGAAGCAATGTCCCATCTGAGGCTGAGGCGATGAAGACTCATTTGCAGAGTATTTTTAAAGATATTCCCGATGAGGCAATTGTTTTGGAGGAGAACTCTATTGATACAGAAGGCAATGCAGCGGAAGTCAAGAAAATAACGGAGCAACATCCTGAATGGAAAGATTTTGGTCTGCTGACTGATCCGAGTCATCTAGAGCGAGCCGTCCCTCTTTTTACTCAGCAAGGGATGACGATCAAGCCGTACGATTCCTTGGCGATTCTTGGCGCCAAAGATTCAATGTTCGTACCTGAATTTGTCGAGAACTACCTCACCTCAGAGCTTTATCAGAATACCATTAAGCAGGACAGACGGGCACAGCAACTCCAGACACTTCCTGTTGTCTCGCCTATCACGTCACGCCTGCTTGCCTTGGCTGCTCGTCATATGCGTAACCCCAATAGAGTTAATCCTCATTTCAAAGGCTAGACTCTGTAAGAGCCTATAGTTTGACATTTAGTCTCGATCTCGCTATACTTCCCCTATGTCAGAAATTTCCGTCAATCCTGTCGGCGAGCAAGTCGCCCATACTGAGAAAGAATACGCACTCTCAACTGCCAATGTTCTGGATCTGTCGACACTCAAGGCAGTCTTTGACTGGAAGATTCAGGATCACGTCGATCTCGCTTTGAGGTCTGGTTACCAAGGTGTTCAGCTTTGGCCACAACGTTTAAAGCCCTTGTACCAAATCCGCTCAGGTGAGATTACTGAGTCAGAAAAGAAAGGTATTTTGTCCGCTCACCAAAGTGCACGTGATTCCCGTCCCCGTACT
>DASZRR010000018.1:0-3160 GCA_035549055.1 Patescibacteria group bacterium
AAGGGCGGCAAGATAAGTAATGAGCTATTCGGTTTTATAAAAAGAAATTATATTCCAGCAATGTCTTTATTTGTCAGGCGTACAGTAGATAGGCATCCGCAAGCAGTTAGCTTGATAAAACTTCTTGATGATATTGCAGCGAATTCAGATGCGGTCACTATAAAAGCATTTGCCAAGTTCTCTCCTAATCCAGACTTGCCAGAAGAATTTTTTGAAAATGGGGTTCTGAAAAAGAAAGTGATCTTGGCAGATATTGAGACACTTCTTAAGTGTACAGAATCAGTAACTGCAAATACTGATAAATGGTTTGCTCACTGGGACGAGCACAGAAGAAAATCAAAGTTCAATCCAACTTTTGATGACCTTCATAACGCAGTAGATTGTATTATAGAAATGTACAAAAGATATTACCGGCTGATAAAAGAATCAGGTCTCATATTGGCATAATAGAGTCCCGTTTGGTCTATTAAGTGGAGTTGATACTGCTTAATATATTTATGGATTGGAAAGATATTAAACCCCTTACAGAAACAGAGGCACTAAGTGTTGTAAGTAATTATTTCTATAATCACAAGTTTATTCCTAAAAGAATAGACACTAATAATATTCCAGAAGGGCAGCACTCACCTGATTTAACATGTGCACAAAATGATAAAGACATATTCTTCTGTGAAGTGAAAACTCCATCTCACATTTTCAATGAAGAATTAGGCTTATATACATGGAACACTGCATTTAATAAGCTAAGAAGCCATATGCACACAGCAGTAAAACAATTTAAAGACGCAGATATTAGACACTCTCTTCCCAGAGTAGTTGCTTTTACATCGAATCATCCACAACTAAACTGGACACATCTCCAACATAATATACTTGGCGCTGTTAAATATGGAGATAAGATTCTTAAAGATTTCAGAGGCAAAACATTTGTGGCAGATACTAATAAAGACATAAATGCGATAGATATATTCTTATGGTTTCAGGTCAATTACATTAACCGTAACTCGATTGTGGAACTGGCAATATACCAAAATTGCGATTCACAAGTTGGGAAAATGGTTGATGAACTAGTGCCTAAACTAACACCTTACAAAAACGAGAATATACAAACTCCTAGATATTCTGCATTATCTAGGCAGTAGCAAAATATGTTCTGGTGTTTTCTAACAGGCGGAGCACCACTTTTTAGCCTCAATTTTGTTATACCCCGAATAGGACGATCGAACATGTTATAATCCCTGCATGAGTTCTGAAGCACCGAAATTTAGAGTCCCACCTGAAATAACAGAAGCTGTAATGGATGAGGCGGATAGTTATGAGGAAGCTTTGGAATATGCAAAACTCACAATGCAAAAAGTACGGGAAACTCAACCCACATTATATAGGTATCTGGCAGAGACAGCTAAAGAGCAAGGTGAGTACTGGTTTTCCTACGGAATAGCATCCTCTGTCGCTTTTGACATCATGACAAGACAATTAACTCAAGCTGGGGTTGATGTTGATATTACTCCAGATGATATCAGTAGACATAAATCGATAGCTGATGGTGTTTTCAGTGATCCTAGATGGAATGATGAGCAGTGGGTTATTGAGCGAGCTAGCACAAAAGATGGCGTTAAAGTTGATTCTGGGTTAGGATTATTTTTAAATGTAGTACATGCAGTTGCACCAGAGTTTGCAGGTTACATCTCAGATTTTACTCCTCAAGTTGCTGAGCCAGTAAATAGACGACATGTAATGAGGGGCTTCTATGATGGGTTTATGCCATTCTATACAAAAATTATTAGAAGCAGAGAAGTTAGTAATTGACATAATAGGTTCTGACATTTTCTATTAGGTGGAGCAACGTATTTTTAGCCTCAATTTTTCGTACCCTTTGTTGGACAGTTCGAACCCTGATACAATAGTTCGAGTAGTATGCTTTACGAAATAATTGGCTGGATTGGCACAGGGTTAATTCTCTTAGCCTACTTTTTAGTTTCAACCCGAAGAATTGCTCCTACTTCAAAGGAATATCAGTCGATGAATTTGTTCGGGGCTTTAGGCATTATAGTTAACTCAATGATACACAGGGCTATACCCTCAGTAGGACTAAATGTAGTCTGGTTACTAATAGCCTTATTTGGCTTAATAAAAGCGGTCAAGAAGTAAGATAGTAAGTTCTGGTATTTTCTACCAGGTGGAGCACCCTATTTCCGCCTCAATTTTGCCATACCCCGCAAAGGATGATCAAACCTTTATTTATCTTTATGTTCTACTTTTAGAATAATATTTGGTTTAACACCAGCGATCGCTGGTAGGAGATGATTTAGCACCTGTTCAGCTGTCATTCTGAATTCTTTTCCCTTTGCAGATATCTTTACCCAACCCTTTTTATCTTTATAATATTTTTCGGTAAAGTTTTTGGTTCCTATCAAGATTACATAACTTTCATTTTTCAAACTCATAACTGAATTCTACCATAAGAGATTTTGACATTTTTTTATGAGGAGAGTAATGTATTTATCTTCAATTCTGTTCGACTCAACCAAGGGGGACAGTCAAACCTGATATAATCTCCTCGTGAAGCAAAAGTTGGTAATACTCCGCGGCGCTCCAGCCAGTGGCAAAACAACAATTTGTAAAAATGTCAGGGATATAAATAAAAATATTGTCTGGTTATCAGTCGATGGTATCAAACCAATCTTCTCAGAATATAAAAATGAGACGTTAGAACAAGCGAACAAGGCATCGTTGGTGATGCTTGACTATTTGTTAAGTCAGGGATACTCAGTGATCTATGATGGCATTTTCAAAATTCCTGACCATCTGTACCAAGCAGAAGAAATCGCCAAAAAGAGGGGTATCCCCTTTGTCGTTTATCAACTAGATGCATCGTTGAAGACCCTGCAGGAAAGAGAAAAAGTGAGAGATGGTGTCAAGCATGGCTTGTGGCAACCACTAGGAGACGAGTTAGTCGCTGGTCTCTGTCAAAAAATTCAAGACAACCCAATTGAGGAAGCAATCATGTTGGATACAGAAAATAAATCATTAGATGAGTGTCTGGATATTATCCGCCAGAATTTTGAGTGATGCATATTGCTGTCCACGTCTATAAGGGGAAATAAAAAATTGCCCGGAGAATAAATGGGATAGCTCTAGTAATTATACTGGGGATTGG
>DASZRR010000019.1:0-7929 GCA_035549055.1 Patescibacteria group bacterium
CCATTCATTCCTTGTTCAATTCTTCTATCAAGCTTCTCAGAATCCATCCCAACAAATTCATCAGGGAACTGAGTTAACAGATACTCTCTCGCTCCTTCCCGACTAAGTCCATGGTGCGTTAGCATGACATATTCATGGAGATAATGGGCAAAAGCACCATGCGCTTCACCCCATTGTTTTCTTTTTTTCCCGTTTCGGTTCCATCTATATTCTTGATGAGGGCCATCATTTGGGCTTGTCGTCTGGAAGCAGAAAAAATTGCTTCTTGATAAATCTAGCAGCTGCGGGGTAAGTATAGATGACCTAATGCCAATTGCATCTTCCATCTCTCTCAAGTCAGTCGCAAAATTGAATGTATTATTGCTATCCTTCCAACGCTCCTGTAGATACCTAACGATATGAACACGATCCATGATATTACTCACGTTGTTCCCTGCAAAAATCGTTGAATCGCTCCTGACGACCTGGCCGCGGGCTTGTCCTAGAAAACTACTAAGAGGTTGACGATGTTCCTTTGAGAAGTCATAAAGATGACCAGCCATACTCATCAATCCTTCAAACGAAGGCACATACTCATAACGAGACCAGGAATCTTCAGACTCTTTATAGACTCCAGCATAGATACAATTAGCAAGTTCACGCAGAACTGGTGCAACCTGGATCCTGTCAACCGTAGTCCTTTGGCCAAGATCTTGTTCACGTAAAAAGTTGACAATTTCATAAGGATGAGCCTTACCTAACTCACCCAGCGCCAAGAGCACAAGCACATTAAAATCATTACGAAGAAAACTATGGGAATAAGCTAAGCTCACATCAGGCATAACTTCATCGCTAGACCTCTCAACTTCATCAGGCCAATCACGAAAGGATGTATCAGGGACAAATCCTTGTGGAATAGTAGCTAAATTTTGTCGAACTTGACCTGTCTTACCAAGCCAGTCACTTAAATCCGCAAGTTCACCATCTTTTTTCATTAACCGGGATTATATCACTATAAGCCTCTTGATGGTAGGTATAGAGGAAGACTCACCTGTCTTTGTTGAATCTCGTGGACAAATTCTTGAGAGCTGAGAGCACGCGGCTGATTTCCTCATCCTTGGCTTGTTGAGTCGTGGGCACTGGTAGAGGATTTTTGCGCTGCTGTAGACGCTGCTGCTGCCAAAATCGTTCTTGGGCCTTGGCAATCTGGAGCATGCCTGACTCCAGTGTCAAATGGGTCGAAGGCTGAGCTTTTTCTCTCTTTCGAATGGTTTTGCGGAAAGCTTGGGTATCAACTGTCGCTTCTGCCATATTCAAAGCATAATGAAAAACGTCAGGGGGATCAAGAGTCCTTGATATCAAGAATCATGTGAGTGCAATCTGATGAGATCCAGAAGATCGTGCCTTGCCGTCTGTAATCTTTGCTCATCGCGACGAATTCGCTTTAAGACTTTTCCGTCTTCGAGCAAACCAGCGCGTCCAGGACCAAGCTGTTGCACCAGCTGGCGAGAAAGTCTTCCGCCTGCCTCTACTTTTGGACTACGCTTCATGGTCTCAATAAATAGTCCATTGCGTGGTGCAAGCGGACCGACGGAAAAATGAATAATTTCTTTTACCATACTGCAAGTATAACGGAAAATGAGCAGGAATTTCAAACTATAAGATCGCATCGAGTAACTACTGATTATCAAGTTCACGGCGGGCTTTTGCGACGTAATGCCCTTGGATGCGTTCAAAAAGGGTTTGCCTGCGCGGAAGCTCACCTAAGCGCTGAGCCAAGCGTTTATCTGCTCGTTCCAAACGAGCGAGCTCTTCACTCCTGGAGTGCGGACGTTTTTTATAAGGAGAAATATAAGTATCGTGTTCAACCATATACTACATTTTCTCAGGGCTTTTGATCCCCAGAAGATACAACCCCTCTTTGATCGTCTCACCAACTCTGCCTGTAAGGAACAAACGCAAATCACGCACTTCTCCCTTTTCTTTAAGAATGGGATATTTTTGGTAAAAAAGATTGAAAAGTTGGGCCAGCTCGAAGAGATAGGTTGTGACGAGATTGGGCGCAAAGCGCTCGGCAGCCTCGGTCACGATATCGTCGTATCTTGTTAGATATACTAAAAGTTGACGTTCCTCTGGATGCAACGCGACTGGATCGAATGGAATCGAGAGATCACGTTCGTTTGCTTTGGCCAAGACGCTTTGTGTCCTGACGAAAGTATACTGGATGTAAGGCCCACAGTTGCCCTCAAACGAGACAGACTCAGCAAATGAGAACTCGATATCGCGACCAATACCAGATCGCAACAGCGCCCATTTGACAGCCCCTACGCCGACTATTTCGGAGATTTCATCTTCTTGCGTTGCGTTAACGCGAGAAGTTTTCTCTTCTTTAACTTCTGCGATCTTAGCTGCAGCGCGAACTTTGGCTTCATCCAAAAGCCATTCGCCTGTTTTGACATTTCCCGTGCGACTGCTCATCTTCCCTTCCGGCAACCTCACCATGCCATGACTGATATGCCTTGTTTTGCCGGCCAAGTCTGGATAGATCAGAGACAAAGCTTTGATGAGTACCTTGAAGTACTCGTTGATCTCATTCCCCGTGACGATAATGGAGAGGTCGTACGGATAATCTTTGTATTTGGTAGGCGCCAACCCCAGCTCTTTGGCCTCATAGGTAGGCAAACCCAACGAATTGATAAAAACACGCGTGTGCAGGCCGTGGTCTTCTCCCGGGAAAATAACAGCTCCCTCACTCTCTCTGAAGATATTTCTGCCTAAATACTCTTTCACAAGATCAACTCCGATCGGCCCTGCCTCTGATTCAAAGTAATAATGCCAGAATGTGGTCCCAAGTCGTGCATAAATTGTCTCGAAGTACTCAAGCGTCCACTGTCTGCCTTTTGTATACATTTCAGAGACGTTAGTGCCAGGAGCTGTCGGCGACGAGCCAATCTCGTAAACTTGTTTATTGATTGCAATAATTTCCTTTTTCGCCTCTTGGTCCTCTTCAAATCTCGCCGCACCTAAAGCATACGCCTGCCCCAAAAATTTAACTCTCTCCTCAAGTGGTCTTTTCTCCAAATCTGCCATTTGCCATTGATTATTTGCCATAAGCTGACGCATTCCCCAGAGGGATTTGGCCACATGCAGCCCAACGTCTCCTTGATAACATACTCGCTTGACCTCTGCACCTGCTGCTTCTAAGAGCCGAGCAATTGACTCACCAACGATGTTGCTATAGAGATGGCCGATATGAAATTCTTTGAAAGGATTAGGATCGGTGAACTCGATCATAATCTTGCGGTCCTTGAAGCTACTTGAACCTAGTTTTTTGTGTTCAGTTGCGGCACTTTCCAGAAGTGCTGAAGTGGAAAGAGTAAAATTGATAAACCCCGGCTTGGCAACCTCGATCTTACTCAACTGCTCTTTGCCCTTTGTTCGTAGCTCTTGGCAAATCTTCTCGGCCGCCTCAAGTGGGCTTGTCTTTAGTTGCTTAGCAGCTTGAAACGCCACATTCATCGCGTAATCTCCATGGCTAGGATCTTGCGTCGGAGTGATAGTAATCGGGAGGTCTTCAAGATTGAGTTGTTTCAATACACTTTGAACTAGCTCTGACAGCTCTTGTTTCATAACAAATATTATAGCATTGCATCTTGGCTATAGATACACTTGAATATGAAAAGAGCCAGCAGTATAATTCCCCCCATGCGCAAAGATCACTTTAGCCCTCTTTCGTCTATCCTTGCTCAAGAGAGACTCCCACATCCTTCAGGAGCTGATCTTTTACAAATCCCCTCTCTTATCACTCGTACCGACGATTTATCAGATGAAGACATTCTCTCTGGTGTGGTTGACTTTCTCAGACCTGAAAGAGATTGGAGCTCTGAGGAAGGTCGAGCAGGATGGTATGCTGAACTTTACGATGATACCAGCATGGTCAACCGTATTCTGGCGGGAGCAGTTGAAAGGCCAGGTATGATCAATAGCCAAGTATTCTCCCAGTTCACAGATGACTTAGGTCGATTTTCTGCTATGCCAATTGACGAAATTGCAGAACACCATGCTTTTGAATGGCCAGGGAAGATACTGATGGGATTAGATACGCGCACGACTGCTCTTACGCATGCGGCTATACAGATGAGACTTCCTACTGCAGCAGAAAATGCTTTTTTTCATGAGGTGTATGATCAAGTAGATCGTCTAGTTGGCTTTTTCAATGAGGCCCAACTCAATGATCTCCTTCCCTTCCTGAGGCTCTATGACGCCTACATTGATCTCCAGAAAATTTCTCTGCGCAAAAATCAGGCATCTAACGACAAGCCTCCCGTTGAAGCTGATCAAATGGCTCCTATACCAGTCAGTCTTGACACATTAAAATATAATAGACTTCTCATATCACATGCTACCGAAGTGAAAAAGATCGTGGATGAGGGTTTCGAGAAAGCCTGGACACGATTACTAACAGATCCGTGGGATATGGATGATATCAATAGAGCTCATACAGCTATTCCTGAGATTCTCTCACCTGAGCTTGTAGATCAAGTAGCCTTAGGACTAGAAATCGGACTGGAGCGTCTTCCTCCCGATGAACGCAGGAAGCCAATCTCTATAGATACTGCGGCCGTTGGGAGACTTATGCACACCGATTGGCCAGTGCTACTGGGTCAAGCAAGCGCTGATGTATTCCAAAGATATCCATATTCAGACTCTGATACTACCCGTATTCTCAGAAATTATCTCCCCCCAGCTTTCTCTTACTATATGAGAGCACTTGCCAATATAGAGGTTGATATGCCTTTTGACGAAGTTATCACACCTATAGCCGCAGCTATCAGTAGCCGACGTGATCACGATGTCTTCATCTTGTCACTGCTTGATGTCCGGGACAATCTACCGCAGGTACGAAATATAATAAATGACATTATTATCACCGACCCCAAAATGCCTCATGTCCTCAAAGATGCACTCACGGATCAAATACCCGGGATTGTTGCGATCGGTCCCAATGGCAGGCTGGATTACTCACCTACTGTTCCAGACGATCTGCCAGATGGCTATTATCTCTCGCAAAAACACCTTGACCGTCCTTTATCATATCCTGAAGCAATTACTCGTTCGCAACCTGAGACAAATAAAGAGCAACAAGAAGTCCTTCTCACGTCCAAGGAGCCTATCTCGCTTCCTTTTTTGGGAGATGTAGCCGTCATTGCCGATGGAGGCACTTCTGCTCTCTCAGAAGAGCTTCAGAGACTTCGACCTCCTACCAATACTGACAAGCTGCAGGATGATCTCCTGGATGCTTTAGTGGCGTGGCCTTCAGGAAAAGAAGTATCCGGTTCTCGCCTGGCGATTTTCGCTGAACCAAGCGCAGCAGTTGAGCCAACTCCTTATCGTTTTGGCATACAGGCAGTCGCGCAACAGGGATCTGAATACTATTTCATACTCGATCAAAGAATAACAAATGGGAGATTGGCAGGAGAAAATCGTGTTTGTATACAAGGCGTACTCGATAAGGAAGGGATCCTTTCTCTCCCAAGTGGGATAAAAGATGATGCACTCGCTCACTACCTTAATCTTCAGGCAATTGAACTGATAACAGCACCTGTTGTCGCGTCGAGTGATCCTGATAAGCTACTTTCCTGGTGGAATATGGAAGAGCGTGGACATCTACCCGCTGTCAGACTAAAAGAAGTCAAAAAAACCAATGCTGCCGAAATAGTTGGAAAACCAGATGATCAAAAAGACAAACAAGAGACTGGACCACAAGCAGATCACGATAGTCTCTATTTCAAAACTTCCCAAGGACTTGTCCCCCTCACTTCCCATAAGGTCAAAAAGGCATAATGTAAGAAAAAGGTAAGAGAGATTTTTTTCACGGTTGAGCTAAAAACCTGGCCTCAAAATTATATGCAAAAATATGCATGGATATATTTTCGTAAACAAACTGGGAATTTTTGTCCAGTAGCACTCAGGGGATAATAATTGCTAACAATAATTTTTCACAAAGCGATTCAGAGTTAACGCATCTGGACGGCGCCGCCGTCCCAGGTGTGGTGGTACCAGTACCCAAAGTGGGCACCGATGCCCTCCGCGGTCACGAGCCACCAATATGTCTTGTGCGCTGCTTCCGGAATCTGGCTCCAAAAGAGCCGGGCTTCCATCTGGTAAGTCCCCGGCTGGAGCGGCTTGGGCAGTTGGCGCCCACTGGAAAAGTTACAGACCGCCAGCTCTTCAGTCAACGTGACCTCGTAGCGGTCCCCCTCATGGAGGGTGCTTTCGAGGTACGCTTCATGTGAATTGCAAATCTGTCGGCGGAAATCGCCGGAGAGCTCCTATCCGGAGGCCTCCAGCGCCGCCTCGATGGCGGTCAGGGTGCGCGGCTGGATACCGCGAAGACGCGTGAGCAACTCGAGCGCCTCGGGCCGTTGAAAAAAGTTGTGCTGGAGGACGTTGAGGGCCGCCTCGATGGCGGTGGCCTCACTTGAGACAAAAATCTGAACGTACGTCGGTTGCCGAATTGGCGCGACCATCGAAATTCTCCTTCATGGTAGACATCGCTCGCGTGGATGTCCCGCTCAAGAAATATCATCTACTTCCTCAGCGGGACATCCAATGAACTCTGAAATGACAACGTGCGAGTAATCCTGAATATCTCCCGCAACACGCCTTGTGCTGCGTTGACTAATCAGGAG
Source organism: Patescibacteria group bacterium (assembly GCA_035549055.1). Classification (GTDB taxonomy): domain Bacteria; phylum Patescibacteriota; class Microgenomatia; order Levybacterales; family UBA12049; genus JACROF01. The sequence continues at coordinate 6,672 of DASZRR010000019.1, forward strand.
GTAAAGTATAGCAAAACAAGCTTCACTTTTCAACCTATAGTTTTTAACTGTTGCGAGTTCTATGCATAAAGATACATATTATTATTTATTGATATAGATTGTTGGGAAATTTAACTATAGGGGAATTTATTTCAAGTTATAGGACTTACCATCGCTTGTCAGCCTCAAATCCCCTTCTCTGTCTGTTCGATGGATCTGGACATGGGCATTTTGCAATGTCGAGAGAGTATTGGGGGCCGGATGGCCGTAGGGATTGTGCGCGCCGACTGAGATAGTCGCTACTTGTGGATGAAGAGCTGCGATGATTTCAGGCGTGATACCGGTGCGTGAACCGTGATGGGGTTCTTGCAGGATGGTGATGCCCCCAAGTAAATCAGGATGCGAAGAGACAGCCTCTCCCATCTGCTGATATTGACTGTCACCAGTTAGTAACATCGTGAATTTGTCATAGCGGATCAGTACTTCAAGCGAGGCAAACTCGCTGGAGGTGATGTATTTGCCATTGATTGCTGTCTTGTCCAAAAAGTTCTGCGTCGGCCCTACGACAGTCAGACTGACGCCATGATCTGTTGTGATACTATCACCATCTACCAGCGTCTGCCAAGCCAGATGCTGTTTCTGGACCTCCTCTTGGAGCGTTTTGTAGTCCTCAGAGGTATTGGCCAGATCTTCAGTCGCAAATTGCTGGACGTGGTAGTGGGACAAGACTGGAATGAGGCCATCGAGATGATCAGCGTGCGGATGACTCAAAAGAATGAGGGCAAAAGTCCGATCCCAAAAAGGCAAATATTTGGAAAGACAGCTGAGAACTCGATCATCGGGGCCCCCATCAAAGAGGATATTGTGCCCTCCAGGCGTGCGGATGAGCACAGCATCGCCCTGCCCCACATCACAAACAGTAATGTGAAGTCTCCCATCACTAAAGACAATGAGCTGATAGATACTCAGACTCAGGAAAAAAAGAATTATTATCAAGCCAAGGACCAGATACTTCTTCATGGATTTTGTCTCCGCGCAAGCTGAAGCGTCACCGCACACAGGAGGAGATAATAGCCAACGACAAGTGAAACAGGCACATTTTTGAGAGTGAGAACTGGCGAGATATGCGAGAAAAGATCGATTATGAAGAGAAAAAGGCTGAGTAGAGGTAGGCTAACAAGAGCCAAAATGCCTCCCAGTGTGATCGAGACAAAAGAGACAACTGCCGCAACAGAGCCAATGATCATCAGAGGCGCGATCATCCACAAAATTAAAAGAT
>DASZRR010000020.1:0-2324 GCA_035549055.1 Patescibacteria group bacterium
CGGGTGACAGTACTCACAGTCAAAGTTGCATCGATTGGTAAGGTGCCAATCAAATTCCAGGTCAATGTCGTCTGGATAGGTGGTCACGGCTTCTCCTTTGGACTTACTACCATGGCATGCCATGGAACATGATACCTCAGACATTGAGGCATTGTATAGTAGCACATTTTGGCTTCAATGTCAGCTTTTCTCTGTGGAGTTCTCTGAAAGACACCAAAGCAGATTATTGGTATAATACTTTCTTATGAATAGCAAAGCTCTTATATTTGATATGGATGGTGTTCTGATAAGTGGTAAAGCTTGGATTGAAGATGATAGAAAATTTTTACGTTCATTGTTTGGGGAAAAAATCTATGCTGAGTTGGGCGAGACAAGGGGTAAAACAATTGATATGATTTATACCATGGCATCAGAACTTGGATTTACTATGGGGAAAAAAGAATACTATAGGTTATATGATATGCATGCGGCACGAATGTATGCTAAGTCAAGTATTACTGGTGGGCTGGATAGGCTAGTAACATTCCTTTTATCGAATGGATTTGTTTTAGGAATTGTTACTTCTGCAAGAAGAACATGGCTTGATGCTGTACTACCCAGGATAGCGTTTATCGAAGATGTTTCTTATGTACTTTGTATCGATGATCGTCCCGATCTACAGACTAAGCCAGCACCAGATGGATATATTGATACTATGAGACATTTATCCGTTCTTCCCGAGAACACAATTATTTTGGAGGACTCTAATACTGGCATACTTGCTGCAAAAGCATCGGGTGCATTCACAATAGGGTTCTCTGAACATATAGAACCAGGATATCAGCAGGTGAACGCGGATGTGTACGCCAGAAACATAGATGAGGTAATTTCTATTGTTAATAAGTTTACAGAAAATAGAAAGACATAGGTAGTTTTATATTATGTCTATTATTATGGCGACAAATACATTTGAAACTAAACTCTACAGGATCAAGTCCTGGACTATTCTTCACCTTCCTGAAGAAGCAAGTGCTAAGCTCCCGTCTCGTGGTATGACGATGGTCAAAGGAACGCTGAATGGTGTGCCTTTCACGACACTCTTGGAGCCAGATGGCAAATATGGCAAAGGACTCAAGCCTAGCCACTGGTTCTCCCCGAGCAAAAAACTGCTGGCTGAGGCACATGCCAAAGTTGGTGACACAGTAAAAGTAGAGCTTGAGCCAAGTAACGATTGGATCGAGCCAGAGTTACCTGAAGATATGAAAAAAGCCCTGTCTTCATCGCCCAAAGCTAAAGCCCTCTGGGATGACACCACTCCTCTAGCGCATTGGGACTGGGTGAGATGGGTGCGGGCTGTCAAGACGCAAGAGACGCGAGACAAACATCTCCGTGTCATGCTTGATAAGCTCAACAAAGGCATGCGCCGTCCCTGCTGTTTTAACCGCAATATGTGCAGCGTACCCGAGGTCTCGCACAACTGGGCCCTCCTTCAACCAACGCGATCTTAAAGGTAAATTTTTCTTTTTCCCAATTTTGTTATAATTCTCACGTGATTACTTTTTATCTTATCAGACACGGGGAGAAAGAAGCAGTTCCCTTTGATCCCCCACTTACTCAAGCTGGCGTCAAACAAGCCGAAGCCACAGCCGATACTTTAAGCCAAATAAAATTTCACACCATCATTGCCAGCCCAAAACTTCGTGCTTTACAAACAGCTCACATTATCGCCCAGCCACATCACAAAAAGGTGAAGACTGATCTCCGTCTCGTGGAACGCATGGAATGGGAGAATGAGGAGACATTTGCAGACTTCCTCAAAGAATGGAGCAAAACAGATATGGATCGAAAGTATCGACCCAAAAAAGGAAATTCGTCTGCCGAAAAAGGTGCGAACATGAAAAAAGTCATTGATGAACTTTCTTCCAAGTACCAAGACGGCAATATCGCCTTCGTCACGCATGGTGGATCAATAGGTGATTTACTCCGTCATTTATTTGATGAGAAGTCATTACCCCATGAGATTCATCCCACAGTCAAAGCTCCCTACATCGAAATTATGGAGTGTTCCATAACTAAAGTTCAGAGAGATAAGGATGATTTTAAGTTGCTCAAACTCAACGACATTTCTCACCTGTCTATGCCTCTGATTTAGAGTTTTAAATTCTCCAGTTTGATCTAGTTTGTCATCTTGCATTGAACGATCGTACAGATTATAGTGTGTTGTACAAACGTACAAGACCGCTTAGGGCACATGGCAAAGAGCTAAGGGTATGTTTGAAGCAGTATGGATTTAGAAAAAGCTATTAAGAGTTTACGGAAGTTTTATAAACAGCAGCGACGTCTGC
>DASZRR010000021.1:0-3460 GCA_035549055.1 Patescibacteria group bacterium
AACATCACTATCGACAATTTTTTGGGCAAGTCCCTCCACAATTGCTGTCTTGCCTACGCCTGGATCGCCGATAAGTATGGGATTGTTCTTGGTACGACGAGAGAGAATCTCCATAACGCGCCGAATCTCGATCTCACGACCCACCACAGGATCTATTTTCCCCATCTTCGCTGATTCAGTGAGGTTGAGAGTGAATTTTTTTAGCGCCTCTTGAGGCGAGACTGGCTTAAGCAGATCTTGAAGAGGATTGTTGTCCATACACTAAGTATAACACCAGATTAGCACTCAGGTCAACAGAGTGATAATGTACTGTTTCTCTTTTTAGTGTAACTCTCCAGCAAGTTATTGCCAAGTCCTTGAGGGTGAAACGAATTATTCTGTAGGTGAGGTCCAGACCAGATAGAATGCATTCAGTAATTTGCTTTTTTTTACTTGTTTTTTAATATTGAGCTCAGGAATTGGAATCTCAATCGTAACCTCTTCATGACGGCTGCGCTTGGTGAGCGGGATAGTGAGTGCCTGTGTTTGCATACTCCCACTATAAAATTTGTCTATATAAATAAAAACAAAAAGGCGTAAGGATGATGCAAGAAACTAACCGAAGGTGAAAGTGAAAGCAGCGGTTCCAGGAGTTTCAAAATCGAGCCTGAGTGTGTGCGTCTCGGTCTTACCATGAAAGTCAAGAATATTGTAGAGTCTATCTTGGTCAATGGTAATTTCTCCATTCTGGACATCCGCCCCAGAATTATCTGAGGTAAGCTGTTTGTTATCAAGCGTAACTTTAACTTTGGGATTTTTGTTGCCCATCGGACGTAGAATAATAAATACCTTACTCGCTGTAAAAGTATAACTGAGACTTGCTTTCTTCCCAGCTACTGCATCATCATCATTAATCGTCCACTCTCCACCATATGAGAAAGAATTAACAGGTGGCGTATCCGTAAGCATGAAAGTCTGTTTACCGTTATCAAGACTACCATCCGGATAGTAATACTGCATGCGCTGGGAGCCAAGATAGGTCTCAGGAGATATCTCTGACTGAGGCGTTTGGTCAGACATCGAGCTGAGCTTTGTCGTCACATTTTTACCCGCTTCCTTAAGAAGCTCTTGGATAGCTTTTTCTGTTTGATCATACTCTCCTTCGCCAAAATGAGTCCTTCTAATAATACCTTTAGCATCAATAAGGTACTCAGCAGGCCAATACTGATTACCATAAGTGTTCCACGTAGCGTAATTATTGTCTTGGGCGACAGGATAAGTAATCTTATACATTTTGATTGCTTGTGCCACATCAGTGGTATCTTTCTCAAACTCAAATTCAGGAGTATGAACACCTATGAGGACAAATCCTTGATCTTTGTATTTCTCGTACCAGGAAGTGGTGAAAGGAAGTGTTCGAATACAATTAATACAAGTATACGTCCAGAAATCAACCAAAACAACTTTTCCCCGCACACTTTTGATAGTTGGCGGCGTGGAGCCATCGGGCACATTCAACCAATGCGTAATTCCCATAAAATCAGGGGCTGGGGTATTGGTATTGAATAAACCATTATCACTATCCACACTCAGGTGGGGAGTAGTCTGGGTGGCGCCTTTGAGGATGTTGAGCTGCTGAGTAACTGCATCATTTTTCTCGATATTGGTAAGCCCACTACTAATTTGAGGAAAAGCATTCAAAAACTGTGCCTGCAGGTATTTATCATAATTAGTATAAATTGCTAACGCGGTTAAAAGCATCAAAATACCAAAGACCTGTTGAATACGTCCAGTATGCGAGGCAATTGCTTTTGTTCGCGCTAAAATTTGTTGTCCGCCATAAGCAAAGATAAAAAGCGGTATTCCGATACCACAGACGTAGGCAATCGTCACCAACACAACACTGAGCGTTACCTGGCCAGTAGCAGCCAGCGTAGCAATTGCCGCTAGAATTGGGCCAGCACAGGGCGACCAGACAATACCCAGTGACAGCCCTGTAATAAATCCCCCTCCAAAGCCTGAACGTTGTGTCTGTCCACTACGACCAAACAACCCAACCAATCGGCTGATTAATCCTTCAGTAAATTGTGACAGTGGAGGAATGACCATTGTCAAACCCAAAAAACCTATCACAATAACTGCAAAAAGCCGCAGGACATTGGGATCAAAGTGGAGCAATTTGACAAGCGTTGAGATAGCCAATGTTACAACCGCAAAACTGAGCATAATCCCAAGTGTTATACCAAGTGGCTTGTGATGAGACGTCTGACCTCCCGCGACACTCGATGACAAAATTATGGGCAATAGAGGCCAGATGCATGGAGCTAAAATTGTAACGAGGCCCGAGATGAAAGCAAACCCCAGAAGAAGCGCCATAATCATTCTACTATAGCATACCTAATATAAGTAGATCCAAAAAAAGATTTGCTATACTGGTGTGTACGTTATGGAGAGACTCTGGAGTTTGCGCGGAATTATTCTTAGCCTTACTGCCATTATTATCGTTTGTATTTATTTCCTCACTGCGTCCACTATTCCTTCTCCCCAGCTCCAAGTGATCAGGCTAAGTCAAATCTACGCGTTCTTGGCCACCATCTATCTTTATGCTGCGCTGCTTGTTTCACCTCTTTATACAGTCTTCCCCTATTTGCCTTTGCGTATTTGGTATACCAAAGCGCGTCGAGCTATTGGCGTTTCTGCCTTTTTCTTTGCCCTAATACATACGTATTTTGCTTTCTTTGGTCAACTGGGGGGATTTTCAGGACTTTTTTATCTGAGTAATAATTTTTTGGTACCCGTCCTTCTGGGCTTTACCGCACTCACCATTCTTCTTATTCTCACACTTACCTCATTTGATAAAGCTATCGCTCATCTCACATTTACGAAATGGAAGAAATTACATCGGACTGTCTATCTTGCCGCACTTATAAGTGTAATTCATGCTCTGCTTTTGGGGACTCACTACCAAGACCTCTCTACTCTTATTCCACGCATAACAATTGCACTGCTGGCCATACTTCTCCTTCTGGAGAGTATTCGCTTTGACCGTTATCTTCATAAGCATTTTACCCAACTTCCCCAATGTGGCATAGCTCTGACGTGTACTATCTGTCTTATCATTGGCTATTTGGTATTTTCTTTTGCTCCAAGTAGCTCATCTGTTTCATTTAATGTTCACGCTCAACATATTCAACTTGCCAAACAGGCACAGTCTGGCACACTGCTTCCTGCCCAGGCCAAAGGAATTCCTGGGTTTAATGGCGATCCTACCCTTCGCTATACCGCCAGCTTCCTGCCTGAGCCCCCCGTTGTGGCCAATACCCCCACTAAACTCACCTTCAAAATCTATAACGCAGCCACCGGTGATGAGATCAAACTTTTTTCACGCGTCTATACCAAACTTATTCATTTAGTCATAGTGAATGAATCCTTAACTTACTTCTCCCACATCCACCCTGTTCAAACTGATGCTGGTTTTGAA
>DASZRR010000022.1:0-5187 GCA_035549055.1 Patescibacteria group bacterium
ATTTTTTCAACATGCTTTTTGCTAAAAACGAGATACAAAACACCAATGAGGACAAAAGGTAACTCAACTGCATACATGACTCCCATCTGCGGGACAAAGTAGGTTGAGGGTAGGCCTTTCATAAAAAGAAAAGTCCAGGAGAAGTACTCTAAGTAGTTAGAGAAGTAGGCATAGGAGTTATCAACAATTTTGTTATGGAAAATTCGCGTCACTACAGTCGGGGTATGTTGTACGCCATCTTCTCTTATCGCTTCATCCATCACCAATTTCGTCTCTGGGTAGCTGAAGATATTGACTTGGGAAAATCTTCCTGTTCCACCAGGTATAGCAAAAATAAGACAGGCATCAAAAAGTGAGAGGCAAAGAAATGCGATCACCAATAGTTTTTTAAACGGCTTTGAGAGTTCTTTTTTCCAGATAAAGACAAAAAACACGACAAGGGTAAGAAAAAGCAATGGTACAAAAAGACGGGGTGTTTGATAAAAAAGAAAACTTAGCGCTAGGACTATTGTCCCAATACCAAGTTCCCTCAGTGATTCTTTTTTCAAACTCCAGATAACGAGAGCAAAACCTGTGACAATGAGAAAAAGAGCTACTAGCGACTCACTGCTAGCTCGAGAAAGATTGATATGCCATGGTGAGATTGCTAAGATTAATGCGCTGAGAAGACTAAGCTTTTTGTTCTCGAAAATGCTTAGTGTCAAAAAAAACAAGGCAATGACAGTTAATGCGCCAAAAAGCGCACCTGGTGAGCGTACCGCGAATTCAGTCAGGCCAAAAAATGCCACTGGCACGATAGTAATGACATGGTAGCCAGAGGGGCTGTTGTCGCCAAAAATATCAATATAGAGAGGAAATGCGTGTCCATTGTCATCCCTGCCTGTTTTAAGAAGTGAGTAGGCTGTATAACCCTTGGACGCCTCATCCATCTGAAATCCTACAGGAAAACTACCCAATTGATAAAAGCGAAGAAAAAGCGCCAGAAATAAAATAAGGCCAAGAAGAATCCAGGTATTGTTTTTCAAAAGCAAAAGATTTTTCATCCCCTAACGAAATGTTAACCCAACTTTGATACTTTGATCAAATGGTATTTTTTGTTCCTGAGGAGTGAGATGGTAGGTCAGGAGTGTTTAGCCATTGGAAAATGTTTCAGTTGAGATTGGTTTATTGGCAATTGCTACCGGAACTTTGATCCACCAGGTATAGCCCATATAGGGATTACCTCGGGGCGGCGGTTGGGCGATGACATAGGTCGTTGTTTCTTTAGTATATTCGTTCGCTTTGGCAGATGATGCGGCAAAGTTGTAGAGCATGGCGTAGCGAGGCTGGTAGGCAAAGGCATCAGGTGCATAGACAAAATAGCCAAAGGGCTTACCATTCTGTTTGTCAATTACTTTTTGAGCAACATTACTTAATCCAATCCAGGAGTTGGGGCTTTTGTTGATAAAACTCTTTTGCAGATATGAAATATAGTTAAGCGAAGTATGTAAATTGGCCAGATAGATAAAAACAATAATTGTTGTTATCAAAAGTTTGTTTCTGCCCGTCAAAAGTGAGGCGAGCCAGATATAGGTGAGAGGAATGAGAAGATAGACAAAGTGAAAAAGAATCAGTGTACGACTATAGAGCGAAATGATGAGAAAACAAAAAAAATAATAACTTAGGATGAAATATATGCGACGATATTGTACATGTTTTCTTTGGAGGTATGATACGACTCCGATACAGACGAAGATGACAATTTGAAGTTTTTGGTCAATACTTATTTCAAAAAACTCAAGAGAAATGATGTGGTTGAGGCGATTGTGGAGTAGGTCCTGAAGTGGTGAGAACAAGCGATGATCTTGACTCATCGCAAGAATTGCATGGAGCAGCTGAAAGTGATATTTCAGCTCATAGACAATAAAATTACCAAGCGTTAGTGGAATAATAAGCAATGCGAGAAGGTGATTCCATAATTTCTCCTGGTAGATTTTCTCCAGAATAAGAAATAGTGAAAGAAGGAGAAAAGGGACTCCTACACCGATATTGAGTTGGATGAGAATACCACAGGTAATAAGGTGCTGATCAGATACCCAACTTTCTTAGTTTTCAAGTACTCAATGATGGTATAGAGAAAAACTGGCATAAAAAAGATATTGGCCTCTGCATGAAACACGCCATTGATATGAGGGACAAAACGTACAGACATCAGCAGGACAAAGGCAAAAGCTGGCCAAATGCCAAAAAGTCGTTTGACGAAATAAAAGCTTGAGATTATAAATATGACACCAAGAATGACCCAAAACCAGGCGACTATGACAGGATTGCCATGACCGATAAGATACGCTGGGTAATTAAGATACGTCCAGAACGGTCCGTCAAAGAGGCCTGTGGTATTGGTCCGGGGTCCGATCAAGACAATTTTTTTCTGATCTAATTCCTGGAGAAGTAAAAAATCGCGAGCGACATCTGAAAAAAAGTTAAGCTCACCATGGAGGACTGAGAACGATGATAAATAAATTCCATACCCTGAAAGGAGCACTCCCAGTACATAGATCAACTTTTTCATAAGCTTATTTTTACTATACTATAGTTCACCTCAGTTAGAAGATAAAATAGTGGTTGCGAGTTTTTATATCATCAATTATGCTACAGATGATGAAGATGAGTTCGGTTGTCCATTTTGAGATGCCTGCCAAAGATAAGAAGCGCGTCTCTGAATTTTATACCAAAGTCTTTGGTTGGCAGATGCAGCTGATGGATGAGAAAATGGGCAACTATCTATTGGCCAATACGACTCCTACTGATCACAAGACCATGCGCCCGGCAGAACCAGGTGCCATCAATGGAGGGTTTTTTGATTTTGAGGATAACGAGTTAAATAGGGCTCCTCATGTAGTTATCTCAGTTGCTAACTTGGATCAGAGTATCAAAGCAGTTCAGGATGCAGGCGGAGAAATACTGGGCGAGAAAATGGATATCCCCAATGTTGGGATGTATGTCTCCATCAAAGACACAGAAGGTAACCTCGTCGGCATGCTTCAGTCCTCAGAGAGGTAGTCTTTTTATATTGGTATCGGTAGTGTATAATACCCCTATGGCAAAAAGAGATACAGGTCTTGGCAAAAAAAATCAGAAAAAATCTCATTCGCACAAAACAGCAAAAAGACTTGAAAAGAAATATGCTATGTTGGCTGCTAAAGCCAATAAACGGCATAAAAAATAAGCAAAGACTAAAGGAGAGATCGACTATGACCAAAAGTCCCATAATCAATGCTCTCGCGGCCTCACTTTATATCATTATCGTGGCTTTGGTAATGAATTTTGCTTCGTCCCATTTTCCCCAAAAAAATACCTTTCTTGCCCCGATTGCCGTTGTCTCACTTTTCACACTCTCTGCAGCAGTTATGGCATATATTTTCCTTTATCAACCCATCCAGCTCTTTATGGCCAACAAAAAAGATAAAGCCGTCACATTTTTTCTCCAGACGCTTGCCGTCTTTGCCTGCATTACAGTTCTTATTTTTGCCCTCGTTTTCTCAGGGATTATTAGATGAAGACAGAATGTGCTTTTTGTTCCTCAGAGGTGGTAGGACGAGCAATTGAGACGGGGAGAGTCTCTTTCGTCCTTTTGAGCAGTCCCAGGTTGGCCCGAGGGCACCTGTTGGTCATCCCCAAGCGCCATGTTCAGACATTTGCTGAGCTTACCCCTGATGAGATAACTGAGATGACTGCTTTTCTTGCAATATATCAGAAAAAAGTGGGAGAAAAAATTGCAGCTGGGACAGAGATCAGGCAAAATTATCGACCTGACAAAAAAGATACCCGAACTCATCTGAGTCATTTCCATTTCAATCTCATCCCCCGAAGTACAGGCGATGAGTTCGAAGCGGGAGACAGTCAACGTAGATTACTCTATCAAGATCTTTCAGAAGTAGAGAAAAAAGAAATAATAAATCTTTTGGGATGAAGTATTGTGGAGTTTCTGGGGTTAATGAAGAGAGACTAAGATTTAGGCTTCGCTTGATGCTTTTTGCAGATCGGCAATCATGATTTTTTTCATCTTGAGCATGGCCTGCATCGCTGCCTGAGATTTTTTTGGATCAGGGTTACTCAAGCACTCAGTTAATTGCTTTGGCACGACCTGCCAGGAGACGCCGAATTTATCTTTGAGCCAGCCACATTGACTCTCCTCTCCCCCATCTGAAGTCAATTTCTCCCAATAATAATCGACCTCCTCTTGTCCGTCACAATTGATAACAAAAGAAATTGCTTCAGTAAATTTGAACTGAGGCCCGGCACTCATGAGAGTAAATTCCTGGCCAAAAAGTTCGATGGAGATGATATCAACAGTTCCTGAAGGGGTGTCATCAATTGTTTGGGGGGATTTCAGTTTGGCGTCTTTAAAGACAGTCGTATAAAATTTGGCAGCCTCGCGTGCCTGTGTGTCAAACCACAAAAATGGCGTAATTTTTTGCATAAAGCGTATAAGGATCTTAGTAGGTGCAGTGATCCATGTCAATTCCCAATTGCTTGGGGACGTTGTATAATAGTTGTATGGATACGAGGGTTGTAGCTTTCTTGAAAGCCCATCGCATTAGTGTTTTGGCAATCTCCCAAACAGATAATTCTGTGCACGCGGCTACACTCCATTACGCCTTCTCAATGGATCCAGCGGGCTTTTTTTTCATCACTGAGAAAGATAGTCAGAAATGCAAGTCGCTTGCTGATGGGGGTCAGAGACCAGCCTCTCTGGTAGTAGGCTTTAGCGAGGAAGAGTTTGCTACTTTTCAGGCAGATGGACAAATCCAGATGATAGGTGATGTCCATCATGCTGGCTGGGATGTCTATATTGATAAATACCCCACGCGCAATCGAGCCAAGCTGAGTGATGAATATGTTCTTCTTGTCTTTGTTCCAACCCAATGGAAGTTCACCGATATCAAGACAGATCCTAAGACCAAGATCACTTCAGACGGTCTCACGTTTCCCTAAAAAAGGTGTTTACAATGGATAATAATTACTGTATTATCACCTCAGAGAATAACTATGCTCAATTTTGATAACATCCTTCTCTCAAGTAACGATCATAAGCGACTTGTTCAGTTCTATGGCAAGGTTTTTGACAAGAAGCCTGATATGGAAGAGGGCAACTATGCCGGATTTATGGTTGGTAACTTTTTCCTTGGTATTGGTGCACATGAT
>DASZRR010000023.1:0-5455 GCA_035549055.1 Patescibacteria group bacterium
AATTTCAATTTCATAGCGTCATTCCTTTTCTGGTAACAAAACGAGTTTTAACAGGCAATTTATGAGCAGCAAGACGCAAGGCTTCCTCTGCAATAGCCGCAGTAACCCCGCCCATCTCAAAAAGTACCCTCCCAGGCAAAACTGGAGCGACGTGTTCCTCGATATCTCCTTTGCCACCACCCATACGTACTTCTGGAGGTTTTTTGGAGATTGGCTTATCAGGAAAAATACGAATCCAGACGCGACCTCCACGTGCTGTATAGTGAGTAATTGCTCGTCTTGCTGACTCGATTTGACGACTGGAGATCCAGGCTTGATCTTGTGCGACCAAACCAAACTCACCAAAAGCCAGTGACGTTCCTCGATAGGCGTCACCTTTCATCGTGCCCCGCATTTGTTTACGATATTTTACTCTTCTTGGTACTAACATATTATTTTTCTTCCTTTCGATTGATCCAGACCTTAACTCCGATATATCCCTTCTTCGTCAGAGCAGGATATTGAGCATAATCGATATTAGCTCTAATTGTTGAGAGAGGAACCGTCCCTACCTGAACCTTTTCACGTCGACCGATTTCTGAACCATTGATACGACCTGAAAGGACGATACGAATCCCGAGAGCACCTGAACTCATGACTTTATCAGAGGTCTGAACTAGGACACGCTTGAAAGACAGACGGCGGATCAATGCCTCAGCCACACTCTTAGCAACCAGATACGCATCCAGGTTGGGTTCCTTCACTTGCTCTACTCTTAGGTCAAAGCGAGGCATCATTTTACCAGTTTTACCTTGTTTGATAAAGAACTGCGTCAGAGTTTTCTTAAGGTCTTCAATGCCCGCTCCACCACGACCAATTACAATACCTGGACGAGACACATACACCACAAGACGAACGCTATTGATAGACCGCTCAATTTCTACACGACTAACACCTGCCGATTTCAGACGTTCCATCAGAAGCTTACGCAAAGCATAATCCTCTAGAACAGTTTCTTTGTAGCCACCGCGCTCATTAAACCAGCGACTACTCCACGTATCAACTGTCTGAAGACGAATAAGACGTGGATTAACTTTCTGACCCATTAGTTTTTGACCTCCTCTAAAATAATTTCAACATTACTACTTCGTCTTTTGTAAGGATGAATACGACCGCGTGTTGAGGCATGATAACGCTTCAGAGCAGGCCCTTCATTTACAATGATACGAGTAATTTTCAACTTATTCCTTTCGAGCTTACCATTATGCTCTGCGTTAGCAATCGCACTTCTCAATGTTTTTTCCAGTACCTTTGCTCCCCGCTGACGAGTCACCATCAATGAGGCTAATGCCTGCTCAAGTGAGAGGTCACGGATACTATCGGCGACCAAGCGCACCTTGCGCGGGCTGATTCGAGTTTGATTGGTAATTGCTTTAACTTCCATAGGCGTTATGTCTTACTAATCTCACGGGCTACGACACGACCATGCGATCTAAAGGTACGCGTGGGCGCAAATTCACCCAAGCGATGACCTACCATTGATTCGCTAACAAAAACAGTGACAAAAATCCGTCCATTATGCACCGCAAACGTATGACCGACAAATTCTGGCGGAATCTGGCAAGCACGAGCCCAGGTTTTAATGGCAGTACGCGCGCCGCCTGACTTTTGCGCTTGAACTTTTTTCAGCAATTTCTCATCAATATATGGTCCTTTTTTGAGTGATCTAGCCATAAATTATTTCTTCCTCCTTTGTAAAATATACTTATTTGAGTATTTCTTTGGATGACGCGTCTTACCAACTGCCTTGCGCCCAGCATAGGTTTTCGGACTAGGCATACCAATTCCACTGCGACCCTCTCCCCCTCCATGAGGGTGAGAACGTGGGTTCATGGCTACTCCACGAACACTCGGCCTTCGCCCCATATGTCGCGACCGCCCAGCTTTACCAATAATGTTATTTTTCCATTCAATATTACCAACTTGACCAATAGTTGCATAACTAATTTCCGGGACCATTCTTACTTCTCCTGAAGGTAATTTGAGATGAATGTAACCAGCCTCACGCGCGGTAATGGTCGCACCTGAACCTGCTCCTCGTGCCATTTGGCCACCTTTCCCAGGCGTCAATTCAACATTATGAACAACTGTTCCCAACGGCATCTTTGCCATAGGAAGCGCATTGCCAACACGAACATCTGCATCAGGGCCTGCATGAATAGTATCTCCTACCTTTAGTCCTTCAGGTGCCAAGATATAGCGTTTCTCCCCATCACTATACTGTATTAAAGCAATATCGCAACTACGATTGGGATCATACTCAATAGCCATCACTTGCCCGCCAATGCTAAATTTGTCGCGCTTGAAATCAACGACACGCAGATAACGCTTGTGCTGACCGCCTTGATGTCTGACCACGACTTGGCCAGAGGCATCCCGTCCTGAATGTTTTTTCTTAATGGTTAGTAATCTATTCATAATATTGTTGTTATCCATCTATGCCTGATAACATCGGCCAATCTTATACGCCAAGGTCAAAAATGTCAATCTTTTGACCTTCTTTCAAAGTCACAATCGCTTTCTTATTTGAGGGCACGTTTTTCTCCATTCGTCTCATACCTACTCGTTGAGTCTTACCTTTTTGCGTAACAGTATCAACAGAGACGACATCAACATTAAACATAGCTTTAACAGCTCTCTTAATCTCCCCTTTATCTGCATTCTTGGCTACGTTGAAAGAGAACTTTCCTTGCTTCACTAGTGCCATCGAACGCTCAGTGATTAGAGGAGAAATGATAATACTACGCATTATTTAGCCTCCTTTTTCACAAATGTTTTCTCTAGTGTGTCAATTGCTGAGCGCATCACTAAGAGCTTGCGAGCGTTCATCACTTGATAAGTATTGAGTTGGTTTGCCAAAACAAAACTGACACCTTCTACGTTACGAACAGCCTTTTGGACATTGTCCATTCTGGTTGGCAAAATAACTAAAAGCTTTTTATTCTTAGCATCAAGCTGCAATTTAGAGAGTGCCCCCACAAAAAGTTTGGTTTTAGGAGTAATGGTCTCAAGGCCGTCAACCACTTTTACTTCACCTTTATCTAATTTTACCGTAAGTGCAGAGGCTAAGGCTGCACGACGCATCTTTTGGGGAAGGTCTCGACTATAATCGCGAGGCTTTGGACCAAGAGCAATACCTCCACCGACAAAAATTGGCGCCCGAATGCCACCATGACGCGCGCGTCCTGTACCTTTTTGGCGATAAATCTTGCGTGTTGAGCCTTCTACTTCACCACGCGTCTTAGTAGACTGAGTCCCCATACGCTGATTGGCTAGATACACTCGAACAGCCTGGGCAACTAATTGCTTGTTAACTTTGGCGCCAAAAAGAAGTTCAGGGAGAATAAGTGTTGTAACAACCTTGCCGCTCAGATCAAAGACATCCACCTTAGGACCCTTTGCTGCTGGAGTTGATGTGAAAGAAGTCTCAGCATTGACAGTTGTTGCTGTCTTGCGAGTACGGGTAATTTTGGGCTTAGGCTCTGTTGAAGTTGTTTTCTTAGTTGCCATTTGTTACCTCCTCGAGGTCTTTTTGCCCATCTGATGCCTCTACTACTGCTTGTTCTGTCTTTTCCTCTTTAGCCTCGGAAATGGACTCTTGCGCTGGTTTTACTGTCTCTGTTGGCTTTTCTTCGACTGTTGTTTCCTGAGGGGCTTCCGGCTCTGCAACTTTGAAGAAGGGAACAAAGTTTTTTGATTTTACCTCACCAACTTTGGTAACACTCACTATACCATTGAGAATACCTGGAACCAATCCTTTGACAAAAAGCTTACCTGAAACCGCGTCAAGATCAATAACAATTAGATTTTTTATCGTGACAGTGTCATTCCCCATGTTACCAGCCATTCTTTTACCTTTATAAACACGCCCGGGAGTTGTTCCTGAACCAATCGAACCTGGCGCACGATGCCTATCTGACTGACCATGAGTTTTGGGACCTCCTCTAAAATTATAGCGCTTGACTCCCCCCGCAAACCCTTTTCCTTTACTCATTCCCGTCACGTCGACAATATCACCGGGCTTGAAGATCTCTTCAACCTTAAGCATCGTTCCAATTTCTACAGGGGAAGAATCACCAAGTTTTACCTCATAGATAGCCTCTGGAATGTAATCGAGATGAGCTTTCCTCATCTCACCAATGAGGGCTTTGGTAGTTTTTTTTGTTTTACCAAAGCCCACTTTGATTGCTGAATATGTGTCTTTTTCTTCGGTCTTACTTCCCATAACCACGTTACCAGAAGCCGCAATAACCGTGACCGGAATGCGACTTCCATTTTCCAAAAATCCTTGTGTTTGTTGAACTTTTTTACCAAATAATGTGTTCATATAGTTGTTCAAAAAAAAAGTAGCCCATTCGGCTACTCTCGATCTTCAGCGACAGTGTTTCACTAATCCCGAATTTAGGTTGTTTTTACCTCCATAGCTTCTTTGTCCAGATTGCGAGCCGTAATCATCAATTCAAGCATGTGCTACATTTTAATCTCGACGTCAACACCGGCTGGCAGTTCGAGATGGGTCAGACTATCAATGGTTTTGTCTGTCGGAGAAATAATGTCAATCAAACGCTTATGCACCTTGATCTCAAAGTGATCCCGAGCGTTCTTGTCAACAAAAGGAGATTTGTTAACAGCGTAGACACTACGTTGGGTTGGCAGAGGAATCGGCCCCACAATTTTAGCTCCGGTCCTAATGGCCGTATCTAAAATTTGCTGGCAACAAGAGTCAATAACTCTTGCGTCATAACTTTTTAAGCGGACGCGAATTCTTCCTTTTGGCATGAAAATTCTCCAAGCAGACAGTCAATGTGCTAGCCTCGCTTAGTATCGGCTAAGCTGGCAAATATTACTTAATGATCTTGGTGATAACACCAGCTCCGACTGTTTTACCACCCTCACGGATAGCAAAGCGGAGACCTTCTTCAAGGGCAACAGGAACAATCAATTTAACTGTCATTTTGGTATTATCGCCAGGCATAACCATCTCAACACCCTCGGGAAGGACTGTCTCTCCTGTTACATCAGTCGTCCTGATATAGAACTGAGGACGATACCCTTTGAAGAATGGTGTGTGACGACCACCTTCTTCTTTGGTCAAAATGTATGCCTCTGCTTCAAACTCTGTATGAGGGGTAATAGAACCAGGTTTGGCAAGAACTTGTCCACGCTCAACGTCATCTTTCTCAACTCCACGCAGGAGAAGTCCGACATTATCTCCAGCTTGTCCCTCGTCGAGCTGTTTACGGAACATCTCAACTCCAGTAACAACTGAGTTAGTTGTAGCTTTCATACCAACAATCTCAATTGGATCATTCACCTTAACAACGCCTCGCTCAATACGACCCGTAACGACAGTTCCGCGACCTTTGATCGAGAAAACGTCCTCAACAGGCATCAAGAATGGCTTGTCAAGATCACG
>DASZRR010000024.1:0-2036 GCA_035549055.1 Patescibacteria group bacterium
TTTGACGATCTCAAAACCAAAAACTTCATCACGTGATGCTTTGGCCGTCTCCAAACTCTTAGTATTCATTTTGGTCGCAACATCCAAAAGCGCAACAGATCCTCCAGGGACGATTCCTTCCTCAAGTGCTGCTTTAGTCGCAGCGACTGCATCAATCACCCGCTCTTTGCGATCTTTGAGCTCTACTTCAGTTGCCGCTCCGACATTGATAACTGCGACACCACCTGATAATTTAGCAAGTCTCTCTTGTAATTTCTCACGATCAAAATCTGAAGTAGTCTTGTCAATTGCCATCTTGATCTGTTTGACACGCGCAGTGAGAGTTGTTTTTTCACCTTTACCACCGATAATACGGGTATTATCCTTGTCAGCCCAGACTTTGTCAGCCCGTCCACAGTCCTCCAAGGTAACACTATCGAGCTTACGTCCTGTATCTTCGGAGATAACCGTACCGCCGGTAAGAACAGCGATATCCTGAAGCATTTCTTTTCTTCGGTCACCAAAGCCTGGAGCTTTGATAGCCAGCGTATTGAAAGTACCTTTTAATTTGTTCAAGACGAGAGTTGCCAACGCCTCACCGTCGATATCATCGGCGATGATGACGAGATTTTTACTGACTTTAATAAGACTCTCCAAAAAAGGAAGCATTTCATTCAGAGCTGAAATTTTCTTATCCGTAATGAGGATATAGGGATTATCAATCTCTGCTTCCATTTTTTCGGGATTGGTCACAAAGTAAGCTGAGACAAAGCCTTTATCAAACTCCATGCCCTCTTTGTATTCAATCTCGGTGGTAAGTGAGCGGCCTTCCTCAACAGTAACAACACCATCTTTGCCCACTTTTGCTAGCGCATCTGCAATCAATTTCCCAAGTTCTGCGTCACCTGCTGAAATAGTTGCCACATTAGCAATGTCAGTTGGCTTGATGTCTTTAGCCATCTTTTTCAGTTCCGAGACAACGTGCTCGCCAGCTTTTTCTATCCCACGACGCATGACCATAGGGTTGGCACCAGCTGTAATCATTTTGATACCTTCGTTGACGATGGACTGGGCGAGAACGGTAGAAGTAGTTGTACCATCTCCGGCGACATCAGCTGTCTTACTTGCTGCTTCTTTGACAAGCTGTGCACCCATATTCTCAAATGGATCCTTAAGCTCGATTTCTTTCGCAACACTGACGCCATCATGGATGACATTGGGCGCACCCCATTTTTTGTCCAAAGCGACATTGCGTCCTTTAGGTCCAAGAGTTGTCGAGACGGCATTTGCCAGTTGATCAACACCTGCTTTTAATTTGGTTCGCGCCTCAGCGCCATATAAAACTTGTTTTGCCATAATATTATCCTACAATTGCCAAAATATCTTTTTGTTCAACTATTGTCCATTCCTCAGAGCCCACTTTGACTTCATTGCCACCCCATTTTTTATACATTACTTTCTGACCAACTTTGACAGTCATCGGAACTATCTTGCCATCTGGTGTGACATGCCCTTTGCCGACTGCTCTGACCGTACCAATTTGGGGCTTTTCTTTGGCTGAATCAGGCAAGATAATACCGCTGGCTGTTTTGGTCTCAGCCTCCTCAGGCTGAATCAGCACATTATCAAAAAGTGGTTGGATATCGGATTTGACATTCGATTTGCTTGCCATAGTAATCTTTCTTTCGATGAGTAATCACTCATTAATTGTTACTGCTAATTTATACAATATCTCTCTTTTCTTGTCAAGAGCCTACAACTCATCTGTCTTGAGTCGAGTCGAACTTGACACCTCAGCTTTCATTCATATACGATGAAAATGGCTTACTGTTGGTAGGTCTATTTTCTATGTTCTCTGCCAAAAAGATTCTGATCATAGCAGCCATCGTCCTGGTAATCATTGCCATTCCTGTCACGATTTACCTTCTTCAACAACAACAGGAGCTACGATCTCACGCTGAACCTGCGACTACGCTTTCTTTTTCTCCACCCTCAACCGCCTCAACACCCATCCAAGCCAAAAAAGGCGACACCGTCGATCTGGATGTTATGGTTGA
>DASZRR010000025.1:0-8121 GCA_035549055.1 Patescibacteria group bacterium
CACAATCAACCACTCACTCCTTGTGACTGTAGCGATCGTACCCACCAACAAAAATAAGAGCTCTTTGTTAGAGAGAATTACTTGGCTGAGTCAATTTGAGGGCGATCCAGAGACCAAGAATGCCACCAATTCCACTGAAAAGTATCCCAGAGTAGGAAAAAAGTGATCCTCCCCAGAGCAAGGGCACAAACCCACCTACGAGAGAACCGATGGTGATGAAAATAAAAATAATGAGTTTGGTCAGCATTAAAAACTCAGTGTTCCTGTGGTGACAAAGCGATAGATGAAGTAGGCAATCACAAGGAGGATGGCAGCAATAATAAGTGGGACAAAAAATTCCAACAGATAAGTAAAAGCTAGAATTACTAGTCCGGCGACAACGATAAGGAGAACAATACGAATAGTCATGGTCATATTCCTTTTTTATAGCACGTCCAGTTCATAATTACTAGTCTGGTATAATCCTCAGGTATGAGCGAATTACGTTCTTCGTCTCCCTTCCAGGGCATTGAGCTGCATGTCTATGGGTATAAAGAGGATTGTCGAGAGAAAAGAAGGATCGAACTTGATACCCGTCCAGCTGCAGCTACCAGGCTCGGGATAGCAGCTGCTCGGCAACTGATTGAGAAAGGAGAGGCAGAGCCAAATGTTATAGTTTCAGGGAGAGAAATGCTTGGGCAGGCAGATCCTGTCAGTACTATGACAGCGAGGGAAATTCAACGGATGGTGCCTGGAGCTGTTGTTTATACCAATCCCACCGCTCAAGTCTCCACGCTCCAAGAACTCAGATTTGCACGAGAGACTGCACGAGCTCAAGGTTTGGACTACCTCGTTAGTATTGGGTGGGGTATTCATACTCCGCGTATTGAGACATTAGGGAAAAAAGTTTTTGGTCCAACCTGGTGGGACAGGCTTTGTCGAAGAGAACCTCCAACGATCGCTTATAGAAGTACAGAAGAGATTCTATCAACGTATCCTAATGAGAAAAATCAAGCGCGTTATCAAGCACTTATAAATTTAATGCATGCTTTACCACCTGAGACAAAATGGAAAGCCTATGAGAAGAAATTACAATGGGTAAGTAAAATTCCTTTTGGCGCACAGTTTGCTGATCAGGTGGCCAAAATTTGGAGACCAAAGGCAGATTAGCATTTCCTTTTCTCCCGTTGTACAATATCTGTGATACGTGCTTCATCTTCCCCAAAGCTTCTTGATGAGCTCGGGCTTTGTGCACTAACGAGAGCTGAAATTCTAGCAAGTAACCAAAAATATATTCAAGCCTTGCGTGATCGGTCAGCCCAGATTGTAGGAATGATGATCGGCAGTATCCCCCAAGCGTTTCCTGAAGTCTATATGCGTACAGAAGAAGACATGCCCATTGAAGGATCAGTTTTTTGGCAGATCCCAAAGTATTGTGAAAAAGTGGGGAGACAGTCAAAATAGTAAGTGATACGTCGGTAAAGTTTCTGAATATACCTGAGGCAGGTAGACTCGGAGCGTCGCTGCATTGAGTTTTGTTTTCTAACATATGAAATATGTAGCTTTATTGCGAGGGATTAATGTCGGAGGCACTGCCAAAGTGTCAATGGCAGAGCTGAAAAAAATGTTTGAAGATTTAGGGTTTGCTGAGATCAAAACACTCCTGAATAGTGGTAACGTCATTTTTGAGGCAGAGGAAGCAAGGGAGGAAATTTTGCAGAGAGAGATTGAACAAGAACTTGAGAAAAAATTTGGATTCTCTATTCGTGTTCTCCTTCGTTCTCATGGCGAGCTTGAGCAACTGGTCAGAGAGGACCCATTTCAAGGGATAGCGGTTACGAAGGAGACCCGTCTATATGTGACATTTTTGTCTGATGCACATTCTCTAACCAAAGAAAACGTACAAAAAATAGTCAGGAGCGAGGCAATGATTACTCGACTTACCCTAAGAGAAATTTGTTCAGTGATAACTATCACTCCTGAGAAAAATACGACAGATATGATGAATTTTCTGGGCAAACTTTTTGGTAAAAATATTACTACACGCAACTGGAATACTATCCAGAGGCTTGTCTCGCTCTAACTTTTTGGGACCTCAAGATTTGCATTCTACTCTCATCTATACTAGGCTAAATAGAAGGAGGTGAACAAGATAAATTTAAGAGAAGTTGCTAAATTTTTGGCTGGCCTTATCACAGGAGATTTTCTCGTGGGTCTGTGGTGGATGAGTACAGGTAACCTCCCAATGAATTTTTTGGGATGGAGACTGTCCAATCAGACTGTTTCGTGGTGGATGGCTTTTGATGCCATCCTGATTGCTTTTTTGGTCTATTACGCTTGGGTTCGTAAAACTAAAAAACGTAAATAAGTTCGTCTCAACAGAGACAACTCATAGTTATTTTACTACTTGACAAGATTGAGGAGGTCTATTATCGTTGTGGTGAAGACGATGAGAACACTAATGTCACGGTGTCTCGTACTCTTACTACTTGTAGGAGGGGTCTTCTTTTTCCATCCTCGAATAGCCTCAGCAAGTGACACGACAGTCTACCTCCATGGTAGTGGTTCTAATAATAATCCAGCGACACTGTATCTAGATTCGACTGCTCCAACTGCTGGTACTGATAAGTATACTGATTCAGCGGGAGTTAATTTTACTAATGGTAATCCCTGGGAAGATATTGGTACGTGGTCAGCAGATCCATCGTTGACGCACGGATCAGTAACCTCTGTTAGTGATTTGACTGTATGGCTTGGGCTTAAGAATAGTGATGATCAGGGAACGCAGTTTGATTTGCAAGCTCAGGTTTTAAAAAATGGTACTGTTATTGCTACAGGTATCACCCGTTGTATCTCTGGTATAACTCGTAACCAGTCTCTTGCAAAACAGGCAGCGGTTACTTTCCCTTCGGTAGTACCTTTTGTATTCAATGGCTCAACAGATACACTTTCATTGCGACTACAAACGCGGGTTGGTACAAATACAGATGACACAAGATGTGGCGGTCATACTAATGCGAGGGGACTGAGAGTCTACTATGATTCTCAAGGAAGACCTGCTGCTTTTGATATAACGCAGAGTCAGGTTTCTCTAGGGGATAAAGCGTATATTGCCAATGCAAATGATGACAATGTTACGGTTGTAGATACGACAACTGGTGCCTTGATCTCGACAATACCAGTTGGTAATCAGCCGATTGGGATAGTAGCAAATCCTGTAGAGCATAAGGTGTATGTTGACAATACTCTCGCACATACAGTCTCTGTCATTGATACCGATACGAATAGAGTTATCGACACTATCTCTCTTGGAGGAGCATCTTCTCTTGAGTTAGCAATCAGCCCGGAAGGGTCGCGTCTCTATGCGACAGGATGGGGTATAGGTCAACCAATTACTGTTATTGATACGGCAACTGACTCAGTAGTTGCTACGCTTCTTTCCGGGCTTCTTGCGCCTCAGACTGTTGTTGTGAGTCCTGATAATACTAAGCTCTATGTTGCAAATGGGAACTGTTGTGTTGGAAATCCAGTTCAGCCAGGATATCTTTCGGTTCTTGATATTACCAATAATTATGCCCCTCTAGCATCTGTTCCGCTTCAACGAGAGCCATACGGTATGGAAGTGACACCAGATGGAACACATCTTTATATCTCAGAAAACGGAGGGGCGTCTCAGGGGCATACGGTGGATGTGGTGGACACATCTACCTATTCGATCGTAGCGACAATTAATGTGGGTATTAATCCATATAATGGAGCAGTCAATTCTACTGGAACAAGAGTTTATGTACCAAATACGTATTATTGGGCAGGTGGGCCACATGGAACAGTCTCTGTAATCGATACTGCAACGAACACGGTGATTGCAACAATAGATGTGGGTTCTACTCCTAATCAACTCACAATTTCACCTGATGATAGTCATGTATACGTAGCGAATTCTCAAAGCAACACAGTCTCTGTGATTGATACAGCTACGAATACTGTTAATGCTACCTGGAGTGGTGTTGGATCCAATCCTTATGAGTTAGTCGTTCCCTAACCTCCTATTTACTACAATTAGGCCAGGCGTTTTGACCTCCGTGGGCTATTTTGAAGGCAGCTGTTTTGATCGCCTCGTCTGGGTTGGTGCGTAAGTCAGGGTTCGGATCCTCATTCATCGCTTCGCGTGTGGCAGTCCAGGACTCAGTTGAGAATTGGAACATACCCAGATAGTCAAGATAGCTTGCAGTGGTATTAAAGCCTGATTCGCAATTAGCTATTTTTTTGAGCAGATTTTCGTCAACACTCTCCTGCTGGGCGTATTTACTAAAGAGCGACTCTAAATCTTGGGAAGTAACAATTGGTGTGGGGGTAGCTGTTGGGATGGGAGTCGGGGTGGCTGTCGGAATAGGCGTTGGTGTGTCAGTGGGAAGTGGGGTTGGCGTTGCAGTTGGAGTCGGGGTGGCTGTCGGAATAACGGGAGCCTCTGCTGCTAAGACTTGTTGCTGGGGTAGAGGGCTTATCAGGTGGACGTCAGACGTAGGCGCAGCAGGAAAACCCGCCAAGGCGCTGAAAGACAGCAGGGACATGAAGGCAAATCCGGTCAAATTGCCCAACATATCCTTATCATATCACATCCTAGAAAAAAACCTGCTCTTCAGGGATTATTTTTTTATAGCTAGCTCATCAACCAAAGAAAACAATTCTGATAATGGCGGCAATGACAGCAAGAGCTATGAAAAAGATGCTTAAACCAATCGGTGATCCCCAACCATACCACTTCATTGAGTATTCGACAGCTTGGAGCTCATGGACGTGTTGTAAATGTTTTTTTTCTAATTTATCCATCGAAATCACCTCCTTTAGATATCAAGGTATTCAACAGGTTTATCGGTGCGTTCAGTAAGATTTATCAATATGGTTAAAAGATCTATAGGAAGCTTAGTCTCGAAATCAGCTGAGTTTGAACCGACAATAAGTTCAGCTCGAGAAGAATCAGTGAGGTATTCAGCATTTTCTCGCCACTTTTTCTTATCCAAAAAAAGACTGGCTTTGCAGACATGAGTCAAATAGACAGCCCAGTTACCTTTTTGAGTGAGATAGATCGTGGCCTTAAGATACCATTCTTTATCATCACTAAATCCTTGCCACGTACTAATTTCCTGACCAACAAAGCGTTGTTCCCGTTCAGCATGATGATTACCAACCTCAACAGTGATTTGTTTCATACCTTTAGCTTTTTCGCGATGTCGGGAAACATATTCTTTGAGAGCGCGGGAGATAACGGAAGAGAGCGCTTCTCCAGCAATAGATTTGGCCTCTTCGAAAAGGGATACATCACTATCGCTAACATAGATTGTTTTATTTGGCATATACGTGTATTATACATATAAGTAGATGAGGTGTCAACTATTTGAGAACTGGCTTACTCGTTCCAGTGTATGATTATTCAGTAGGTTATCGGGATCAAAAAGGAAAGTGGCTTTGACTAAGTTACCTTTCAAAACTTCAGGCAACCAAATTGAGTCATCAGGCCACATCTGTTGAAAAGGAATTTCTGTGAAGTCAAACCATCGAGGTTTCATTTCTTCTGTCTCAACTGGTTTTCCCTCCCATGACTCAGCTACAAAGACGTGGACTATTTGATCTGATTGAGGGTCGAAAGGATAGAGAAAAGTAAAAAGGGCGACCTGTTTGAGTTTGAGAGGTTTTACCCCAATCTCTTCAAACATTTCCCTTGTAGCTGTTTGCTCGATACTCTCGCCTGGTAGCAATTTGCCTCCCACCCCATTCCACTTGCCTTTTCCAAAGCCGTGTTTCTTCAAAGCCAGCAGAAGTTGGTTTTTATTAAGCATGAAGGCAAGTGAGGTCTGTGTGCGGATTGGGCCACGTTGGTTAAGATAATCTGTTATTAGCATGAGCCAAGTATAGCATTGTGGTATACTACAATTATGACTGCGTTAAAGCGCATGGTCCCTCTCTTCGTTCTTATCACCTGTCTCACAGGTCTCATTTATTTAGTTGCTCAGCAGAATTTGCGGCTCACTGCCAATGATCCCCAAATTCAGATGGCAGAAGATACAGCCGCTAAACTTACTACTGATCAGGATACCGTTCAGGTGACTTCCCTCCCCCGAATAGATATGCGTCAAAGTTTGGCTCCATTTATCATCACCTTTGATGCAACAGGCAAAGTTGTATCAAGCAGCGGTGAAATAGCTGGACAGGTGCCAACTCCTCCCCAAGGTGTTTTTGCGTATGCCAAGGAGCACGAAGAGGATAGGTTTACTTGGGAGCCCCAAACTGGAGTGCGAATTGCGGCAGTGGTACGACAGTATAATGGCAGAACGTCAGGCTATGTTCTGGCAGGAAGATCTCTTGAGGAAGTTGAAAAAAGAGAGGATATACTTTTTCAGCAAGTAGGTCTGGCTTGGGTTGTGACTATAGTATTGACTATGCTGGCAGTTCTTATAACCCCGTTGAAGTCAAAGAAATAGATTAGGCGTCCTCTTTAATAAGTTCATGGTAATTCTTATAAAGTTTGGTAATTTTAGGATCAATGACAATGCGGCAATACTGGTTGGAACTAGCATTTTTTTCATAATAATCTTGGTGGTAGCCTTCGGCTTTGAAGAATTTTTCAAAAGGAACAATTTGCGTCACAACAGGATCCTTATACACGCCAGATTTTTCTAACTCTTCTTTGGATGCTTCGGCAATTTTTCTCTGCTCATCATTGTGATAAAAAATAACCGAGCGATACTGGGTACCAACGTCTGCTCCTTGCCGGTTGAGTGTCGTTGGATCATGCAGATGCCAGAAAACATCAAGCAGTGTTTGGTAGGAAATTACTTGAGGATCAAAGGTAATTTGTATCGCCTCAGCGTGATTAGTCGTACCCATACTGACTTTATCATAGCTTGGATTATCCATGCTTCCTCCAGAGTAGCCAGAGATAACAGACTCGACACCCATGAGACGTTTGAAGATTGCTTCGAGGCACCAAAAACAGCCTCCAGCTACTGTTGCAACTTCTTTGACCATAGCCTTATTATACACCTCAGAGCAACACTGGTTGACTTTTTTTCGTACCTATGCTACTATAGGCCATCTATGATGCGAACTGAAGAAATCTCACCAAAAGTAGTGGTTGCCGTTTTGGCAGTCATTTTGCTTTTTGTTGCGTATTATTTGGGTTTGAAGAGAGTCGATACCTATCTGCATAACGGAGCTATCGATGCGTGTGCTGCTGCCTCAAGCTACCAAAAAAATGATAAAGCTCAAAACGCTGTCATCACCTATCCTATCCAAGACGTCTACCAAAATTGCCTAAAACAAAAAGGTATCAACTAATTTTTTGATAAGCTTCCTCAATGGTCGTGCCATTTTCTGCTATACTCAAAGCGTGATTCTCCAAGTCGGCGTCAAAGTCTTTCTGAATGATACGAAAGGGCGCTATCTTTTTCTCAAGCGTGCTCATCCTTATCCTGGAGATACTGAATGCAAATGGGATATCCCAGGGGGCAGGATCAACGTTGATGAACCATTGGTTGAAGCATTGCAGCGTGAAGTTAAGGAAGAGACCCAGCTTATTTTACAAAAAGAACTCGACCTTATTTTTGCACAAGATATTTTTCAGGGAGAGAAGCATGTGGTCAGACTGACCTATCAAGGAAAAGCGACAGGTCAGATTCTCCTGGATTTTAAAGAACACCAAAGCTATCAATGGATTGAGCTTTCTCAAGCGGATTCATTATATAAAGATATCTATCTTGATCCTGTTATCACGCTTCTCAGCCGAAAAGCTGTTTCTTAAAACTTAAGAAGATTTTTCCCCAGAAGCCTGATTTTTGATACCTCTTATATTCTTCTTTTTTGTAATAATCCATAGTCCCGGGGAGAGGCGGGTCAATCCAGTTAGACAGGATGATCCATTCTCGTCTCTCATTTTGCTTGGCAATTATGGTGACAAGCGATGGACCAAAACGTCTCTGATATTCCATAGTTCCTGAATTTTTACCAGGGAGTTCGCGATCAGGATGGGAAAATGCTTGCCAGGCCAAGTCTTGCGAGAGACCTCGCTGCCCGAGTCTCTCAAGTGCGTGATTGGTCCAAATGGCACCTTTGTAGTGATTGGTCGGTTGCCCCATAGCCGTATTA